>JAEZJD010000116.1 GCA_023436425.1 Bacteroidota bacterium
GTTCATGCTGTTTGTAAGTGCTTTTGCTGCCTTTGTTCCTGCAAGAGTTGTGGGTGAAATGACAAGCATCGGAACTCTATTTGCTTTTATACTCGTTTGCATTGGCGTTTGGGTTATGCGGCGAAAAATGCCTGAAGTAAAAAGGTCTTTCAAAACACCTATGGTGCCTCTCGTCCCCATTCTTGGAATTGCAACATGTCTTTTCATGATGGTGTTTTTACCCATGGATACCTGGATCCGTTTGTTGGTTTGGATGTTAATCGGCATGGACATTTACCTTGCTTACGGTGTTCAGAACAGTCGGTTGGGCAATGGTACTTCCAGCAGAAAAGGTATGAGGGTTGCTCGGTATACCGGAATTGGTTTAGCGTTGTTGCTGATCGTTGCAGGCTTTCTCCATCAGGTAGTAGTCGGTTTTGCTGAAGACCGCACCTTATTGTACATAGCGATAATATTCGCCATTATTCACCTCGGAGTGTTTGCCACTAAACTTGGCAGACCGGAACCTGCAGATGATAATGAGCCGGGGAATCCGATGGAACTTAGATAACTTCTTTCTTAAAGCCGCTTTGACAGCGGCTTTTTATTTGCAAATAGTACATTTGCCGCGCAAAAAATAGTCAGCTGGAGGTAACGATCTTGTAGAGCCTCACCATTGTTGACTTAAACGATATTTTTTATGGGAAGAATTTTCGAAGTAAGAAAAGCCACAATGTTTGCCCGGTGGGACCGGATGGCTAAGCAATTCACACGCATAGGAAAAGAGATAGCAATCGCTGTGAAAGCTGGCGGTCCGGACCCGAACACTAATCCCGCTCTGCGACGTTGCGTGCAGAATGCAAAGGCTGTGAATATGCCAAAGGATAGAGTGGAAGCAGCAATTAAAAGGGCCACGGGAAAAGAAATGGAGAACTATGAAGAGATACTTTACGAAGGCTATGCTCCTCATGGCGTTGCAGTTCTGGTGGAAACGGCCACAGACAATCATGTGCGCACGGTTGCTAACGTAAAAGCTATTTTTAATAAAGGTGGTGGCGCATTGGGCAACAGCGGGAGTGTTAGTTTTCAGTTCAGAAAAATGGGAGTTTTTAAGCTAAAGCCGGAAGGAGTAAACACCGAAGAACTGGAGTTGGAACTGATAGACTTTGGATTAGAAGAAATGGGAGAAGGTAGCGGCGAGAATGGCGAAGAAGTGCTGGTGCTTCGTTGTGCTTTCAACGATTTTGGAAGCATGCAAAAAGCATTGGAGGAAAAAGGCACCACACCGCTGAGTGCAGAAGTGGAGTGGATTCCTTCAACAACTGTGGAACTGCCTGAGGAACAAGCGCAGGAGGTTTTGAAACTTGTTGATAAACTGGAACAAGATGATGATGTACAGAAGGTGTTTCATAATCTGGCATAACAGAACTATTCTGATGTCGAAAAGCAAGGCGGAATGCTTTGCTTTTTTTATGCCCGGTATAATTAAGTTTGATTAATGGAATTAATCACGCAATTTGAACGTAATCTTAAAACCTTTGGGGTAAGTTCCGGGTCCCCAAAGGTGTTGCTTGCTGTAAGTGGCGGGATGGATTCTGTTGTTCTTACAGAGCTATCGCAAAGAGCGGGACTAAGTTTCGCCATTGCTCACTGCAACTTTCAGTTGAGGGGGGATGAAAGCAAAAGGGATGAATTTTTTGTAAAATCCTTAGCCGAAAAGTATCGTGCAGATTTTTATGTCAGCAGATTTGAAACAAACAATTTCGCCGTTGAAAATAAACTTTCAATACAAGAAGCTGCAAGAAAACTCCGCTACAATTTTTTTCAAAAGCTGGTCGAAGAGAAGAACTTTCAATGCACGCTGATGGCTCACCATGCCGACGATCAGGTGGAAACTATTCTGCTGAACTTTTTTAGAGGAACTGGCCTTGAAGGGCTCATAGGTATGCCTGTGGTCAACAAGGATCAGGCGAAGACACTACGCCCAATGCTCAACATCAGGAGGGAAGAAATTGCGGCATTCGCGGAGAAAAATAATCTTCACTGGGTGGAAGACTCTTCTAATGATGAAAGCAAGTACACCCGCAATTTTTTTAGAAACGAGCTGTTGCCTCAGTTAAAAAATATATTTCCGCAAGTGAAGGAAAGCGTTCTTGCAAATGCTCAAAGATTGCAGCAAACAAAGTTCTTGTACCAAACGCTAACCGACGACCTTATAAAAAAAATTTCAGTTGAAAAAGGGAACGAGTTGCACATCCCCGTCCGCAAACTGCAGCAATATGAAAAAACTTCGTTGCTCTATGAGATTATAAAACGCTACGGCTTTGGCGAAAAACAGGTAAGTCAAGTCAACAAGCTTCTCACTGCAGAAACGGGAAAATATCTTAGTAACGGCAATTATCAAATAATCAAACATCGATTGTGGGTCATCATTTCTCCCGTAAATGCTTCTGCCGGCACCGTGTTGGTTAAGGACGAGCAATCTGTAGTGAAGTTTGATGGAAGAGAGCTCCACTCTACGTCGATTAACGTACAAGACTTTCATTTGAATAAGTCTTCTGGAATCGCGCAGGTAGATGCGGGAGAAGTTAAATGGCCGCTCATCTTAAGAAAGTGGAGACAGGGCGATTACTTTTATCCACTGGGCATGAAAAAAAAGAAAAAGCTCTCCAGGTTTTTCATTGATCAGAAATTATCCAAGTCCGATAAAGAGAATGTGTGGGTGATCGAGAGTAACAGAAAAATATTGTGGGTTGTTGGATACAGGATTGATGAAAGGTTTAAGATTACAGAGAAAACCAAACAGGTGCTCAGCCTTACTGTATCCAACCTTTAATCTGCATGTAATATTTTACCTGGATCAGAAAATTTTTAATGACAGGATAGCCGACAGCAAGCCCGCCGACTACTACAAAAAGCAACCCATAGATAGAACCCCACAGGTGGGCAGAGTGATTGACGTTATCTCTTGCTCTTTTTTCCAATATCACGCATAGTAAAAGATAAAGAGGTGCGAATATGAAACCCGGTATTGGAATGGGAATGAAAAAGATGAATACTTCTAAACTCGGTATCAATACCAGTCCTGCAAATACAATAGCACTAACAGCACCCGACGCGCCAAGACTTCTGTAACCATAATTGTTTCGATGTTTAAAGTAAGTTGGCAACAAAGAAAACAGCAGTGCCGAAAAATATAAAAGCAAATACAAAACACCACCGCTTCTTCCAAACAAATCGAGTTTGAAAGACGTTTCCACCTGCTGACCGAAAAGATACAGAGCAAGCATGTTGAAGATCAGGTGACCCACGTCTGCATGAATTAATCCACAGGAAAAAAAACGATACCATTGATTTCTTTCACTAATGGCCGGAGGATAAAAGATTAGGTCGTCCATCATCTTTTCGCTGGAGAAAGCTCCTACGGAAACTAACGCTGTGATGATGATTATTATAACGGTCAGGGACAACTGCATTTGAAGTGGTTTGAATTAGAATTCTAATTTCATGGAAAGGTTGGCGGAATACTTGGTAATTGACTGTTTGCTATTTGTGATGATATTTTTCGTTGTGCAAAATAGTGCAGGCACGGTACACCTGCTCTGCCAATATAAGCCGAACCAGCTGATGTGGAAAGGTGAGATCCGAAAGCGACCACTTTAGATGAGCATATTTCAAAATGCTTTCGTCCAAGCCGTATGCACCGCCGATCAGAAACACAATTTGTTTTGTTCTGTCATTTGCCCGTTGCTGTAAAAACTGCGACAAAGCAGTAGAGGTGAACTGTTTTCCTTTTTCATCAAGAGCAACCAAAAAAAAATCAGACTTCAGTAACTGCAACACAGTTTCCGCTTCTCTTTTTTTTAAATCTATCTCTGAAAGCATTCCTCCACTTTTCGGAACGGGGATGATGTTCCAATTGACAGGAAAATATTTCGAAATCCGTTTAGTAAATTCTTCAATCCCTTCTCTGACGTAACTCTCGTGTGCCTTTCCTATCGTCCAAAAAGAAAGCTTCATTTAACCTTAATTGATCAACTTAGTTGCTACTGATCCTGATTCTCGTTGTTCTTACGTTTGTCCTTTTTTGGCCCAAAAATCTTGTTCAGCAAACCTTTTTTTTCTTCCTCGGGTTTGTTTACAGGATCACCAATTTTCTTCACAGTTGTGGTGTCCTTCTTTTTCGGGGTGGACGGAGGAAGTTGTTGCTGCTGATCTTCAACCGGCGGTTTAGACTCTGCAGGCATATTTCTGTAGGTGGTATCGAGTCCGTAATCACTTGGATTTACCATCTGATTTTCACCATCTGCAGCGTTTGTATCATCGGGAATAATTTCCAGAATGTCAGCGTTGGTTATTTCGTGCTGCAGATCTGCAGGTTTTTGGAATTCTGCACTCTTGTCCAGTCCCAAACTTTTATCGTTAAGAGCCTTGGCAAAAAAAGCTTCCCAGATGGGCCGGGCGGCGGTCCCACCATAACCCTGTGCGCTTTCGATCGAAATGAATCTATCATCGCTGCCCACCCACACACCTGCAAGCAATTGTGGGGTAAAGCCCATGAACCATGCATCGGCGTTGCCGTTTGTCGTTCCTGTTTTGCCACCCATTTCCTTTACTCCTAAACGATACATTAAACCTGCTGCAGTTCCTTTCGTAACGGGGCCTTCCATCAGCTTACACATTCTGTAAGATGTTACTTCGCTTACTACTTCTTTTCTGTTTGCGCCAATGTCCGAGCGGTACAATGTGTTGCCGTTTCGATCTTCGATGCGTGTGATGAACGTTGGTTTTGTTGAAAAACCGTGTCCGGGAAAAATAGTGTAAGCCCACATCATTTCATAAAGCGAGAGATCGCACGAGCCAAGCGCTATAGAAGGATACGGCTCCACTTCAGTAGGGATATTGATTCGCTCCAAAAAATTTGCAAATTGTACAGGACCTACCTGCTTCATGATGTAAGCCGTAGCGCAGTTTTTCGACCATGCCAATGCAGCAGCCATCGTTGTTACTCCACCTTTACAACTTTTGCTTGTTGCGGGAACCAATTGTCCGTTGCCAAACGACTGTTGCACATCTTCTACCTGAGTTTCGGGGGTGAAGCCCCTTTCTTCCATTGCCTGACAATACAATAACGGCTTGATGGAAGAACCTACCTGGCGTTTAACTTTCAATTGCGCATGATCGAATTTGTATCTTTTAAAACTGATTCCTCCAACCCAGGCACGCACTTCGCCTGTTTCCGGATCCATCACTACGAAACCTGTTTGCATCATCTGCCGGTGGTATTTAATGGAATCCATTGGCGTCATTATCGTGTCTTTTTCCCTTTCTGCGTTCCATGCAAAAACCTTCATAGGAACTTTTTGCTTGAAACTTTTTCTTATCTCTTCCTCAGGTATTCCATCATCCTTCATATTGTTCCATCTGTCGCTAGCCTTCATAGCCGCTTCCAACACATTTTCTCGTCCTTTCCACACAGAACCCGTTCTGATGTCTCGCTGGGCATTCAGTGCTTTTTGCAACATCGGCATCTGCTGCGCCATTGCCTGCTCGGCATACTCCTGCATTTTTGTGTTGACGGTGGTGTAAATCTTTAGTCCGTCGTCGTAAATGTTATACGGATCGCCATCAGGGTTCTTCGAATCCTTTAGTGCGGCGTCAATTTCTCCTTTAAGCACTTCTCTGAAGTAGGGAGCGTAACCAACATTTTGATCCAGTTTTTTGTAATTCAATTTGATGGGAGTCGCTCTCAATTGGGCTGCTTTTTCCGGGGCGAGTTTTCCGTTCTTTTCCATTTGCCCCAGCACTACATCGCGTCTTTCCTTTGCTTCCTTTGGATGTGTTCTGGGATTATACAAGCTGTTTGCTTTAAGCATACCCACGAGCAACGCAGCTTCTTCAGGATTGAGGCGATCGGGGTCTTTTTGGAAAAAAGTTTGAGACGCATTTTTAATTCCGTAAACATTATCTCCAAAGGGAACGGCATTCAGGTAAAGTGAGACGATCTCTTCTTTTGTAAAATTTCTTTCTAATCGAATGGCGACTATGTATTCCTTAAATTTTTCAATGACCCGCCATGCTTTGCTGCGGCTGCCCTGCTCCAGTAACGCCTTGGCTAATTGTTGCGTAATGGTAGATCCGCCGCCTTCTCTTCCCAGAAGAAAAACAGCACGTAGTGTCGATTTGGGATCAATTCCTGAGTGTGCATAGAACCGTTCGTCTTCGGTGGAAATAAGCGCATTCACCACATATGGAGAGATGTCGCGATAATTTACACTGCTGCGATTACCACGCTCCCGATAGTATTTACCCATCAAGGCACCGTCTGAAGCATAGACTTCTGAAGATTGTAATATGCTTGGATTTTCGAGCTCTTTCAACGATGGCAGCTTTCCAAAAGCTCCCACCATGCACAAAATAATAATGAGCAAAAACAAGCCAAAGCCGGAAAGAAATACCATCCAGAAAACACGAATTAGAGGAGGCATGTTTTTCATGAGCTACGATTTTCGTTCAGAACGTCAAAGCTATTGAATCAATGAAAGGTTGAGCGTTAAAAAAATTTACAGCGTTGATGTGGAAGTATTTAGTGATTGGAAACTGATTTAGAGTTTGCCACCAAAAAATTGATCCGTAAACTTTTTATAGTTGCTCCAGTCGCCGCTTGATTTTAGAATTTGCAGATTTGCAGGAGTGATGACAGAAAAAGTGAATTTATCTTTTTGCAACCAAGGCACTATTTCCGTTGCGGCGATAGGTTTCACCTGCTGTATATAGTTTAATGCAGATTGTGCATTTGTAAAGTTGTTTATGATTAGCAATCTCGTTTCGGCATTTACGTCGGCGATCTGCACATCCAGCGGCTGATTGGCAAAAGCTTCTCTATTGTAACGGTTGAATGCATTTCTTGCTTCGCTGACAAAAACCGGGTCCACCTTGTTTAGCACTACTACCGCTGCGTGCGGACTTTCGGGAACATACGTAAATCCGAAAGCAGTTTGCACCTGCGGCACGGACGGCTGCGGCTGAACTGGTGGTTTTTGCACAACAGGGTCTACCGTTTTCACAGGAGGCTTTGTCGCCATCGTATCAGCGGGCTTTTCGATCGGCTTCGTGGCGACAGTATCAATAGGTTTTTGCACCGGCTGTGTCACTGCAACATCAGGCTTTTGAACCGGTTTATTTGCAATCGTGTCAAGGGGTTTTTGTACTGGCGCAGAGACAACAGCGACAGTATCCTTCGGGGGATTTGTTTGTACCACCGGTGGTTGCTGAACAGGCTGGGTTTGAACAGTCGTCGGCTGGCTAACCGGCTGCTGAACCGGCTGCGTTACGGGAGGAGGAACAGAAACGGGCTGCGAAACCGCAAACGCTTCTGGTTGATTTTGAATTTGATAATTCGCCAGTTCGGCTTCGAGTTGGCTTCTTCGTGCTAATGCGTTGATAAGGTTTTGCGCCTTTTTAGCCATTGTGCTGTTTGCATCTTGCCGAACAATCGTTTGCAGAAGATCTTTCGCAACGCTGTCGTTTCGCTGTTGAATATGATAAACTGACTGGATGTAAAGCAACTGCGGCTGCCAATAGTTTGTTTTATACACACTGTCTGCCCGCTTCTTTTCAGCCTCAGCTTCTGCAAACCGGCCTTCAATGAACATGTTGTATATGCCTTCGTAATCTTTCGTAGCCTGCGGTGAGGTGCTGGCTTGAGAGGCAGGATCGCTTCCGGTTTGAGCTATGGCATTAAAGCGTGATGAAGCAAAGTTTTGAGACAGTAAAGCTTTTATCTGCGATGCCTTTGCACGATCTCCGGCTTTCAGGTAAGCATAATACAGGTTGAATAATGCTTCGTCCATTTTGTCAAAAGTGGGATACCGTCGCCTCAATTCCTCAAGCGCTTCGATTGCAGATTGGTAGTCGCCAACTTCTGTGAGATAAATGCTGCCGAGATTATTCAGCGCATTTTTTATTGAATCGTGCGATTTTTCTAACGCTTCCGGTGTTAGCGGAATATTTCCAGCCAGCGTTTCGAAAGAAAGTGATGCGCCTGTTGTGTTATCAGTTGCACCTGCTGTCCCGGGTCTGGTAGTTTGATTTTGGGCGACCATTTGCTGGCTTACGTTACTGGATCGTCTCCAGTTATCAACATTAGGTCTGTTGCCCCAAACCTGTTTGAATTGTTGTTGCCCTTGTGTTTTCAAAGACGCGTTGTAAAAATACCATTCACCTTTGCGCTGCGAACCCGCGAAGAGGTCGGGCATGTTAGCAGCACTCGAAGAACCGGTCGTTAATGGTTCGTCTTTCAAGCCTTGTTGTTTGCGCAATTGCTTTAGGAGCTTCGTTATGTAGGCATTTCGTTCCGCCTCCGGCATGGCAGCAATTTTTTGAAAACTATCCTGCCGGTTAATGGTAGAAATGTTCTGTACAATTTTTACGAGAGCAGGCTTCCTTTCATTCACCCGGCTTTGTTCTAATTCTGTAAGACTCGCAACTTGAAGACTGTCGTAAAAAGCTGCTGCCTGCAAATATTTTTTCTGGTCGTAAGAAAGATCAGCGATTTGCAGAAAAGCTTTGTTTCGTGATGCAAGATTTCCGTTATTGAATTTGGAACCGAGAATCAGAAGCTTTTGCGCCGCTTCAAGATTGTTTCGTTCCATTTCCATTTGCGCTGCCATGTAATAAATAATGTCGCGATAATCTTCATACTTATCACGCTTTGCCATTTTCAGCAGCTCTGCGATATTTTGATCCACATAGTTGTCGCCGGCAGATTTATTCAACCGCACGAGATTCAACCTTGCGTACACGTCCATCACAGGGTCGGTTGTATGCGGAATGGAGGCAGCGTACCATTCTTTTGCCTCTTCTGTTTTGCCGGCTTTTTCAAACATTTGGGCAGCCAGATATTCCCACCGTGCCTGCTCCTGTTTGGTAGGTGCATCTTCCGCAGCAATTATTAGGTGAGCGGCGGAGCTATCCCATCTTTGTTGTTTATAAAACCAAAAAGCTTGTGCTTCCTCCAGCGCAGGGCTCAGCCGTTGCGGAAAGTTTGGATCATTGCGCAACGTGTTTATGAGACCAGCGGCTTCTGAATAATTATTTAGCTCTGTGAAAGTTCTTATTTGCCATACAAGCGCATTGTTTCTGCTTGTTGTGTTCTTGAATATGCCTTTTTTTTCTTTGGTTGCGATTGTCAATGCGGATTGCCCTTCCTTGGGGCTGCCGATGTACTGGTAGTAACCATCATCTTCCTTCGGCGCATAAGCATAGTTAACAAACTGGAACATTTTGGATGCAGAATCCAGTTCCTTTCTGAAAAAGTATGCACCGCCCCAGAGGAGGTAAAGCTCGTCTGTCCAGTCATTACGCAGGTCGTGCATTACAAGGCCTGTTTGCGACTTATAAATGACTGAATCAAGCTGAAAAGCCTCAGATTTCGTGTCATCCAAACTATAGTTATAAAACGAAAGCAGTGTAGAATAGTCGTCGCGGTGCTTTGCCTTTGCCCGTTCCACTACTTCGTTCAGCTTGTTATTGGCGTTGAAAAAGTAGTTGTAATGTGTCGTCAGATTTTGAAAAAACCGTTTTGGCGCCTTTAGCTTGCCATCCTTTGTTTTTTCTGCTCTTAAAACTCTTTCCTCATACGGTTTGGGTTTGTCAATATCGACTTTAAAACCCGGCTGGGCCGCCAGTTGCTGGCAAAAGGCACAAATGGCATATACAAGGCAAAACGCAATATGGCGGCTGATCTTCATTCGGTCGCAAACTAAAGGTTATTAAACTGATTTTCAAATAATTTAGTATAAAGGAAAGGTGATTTTTTTCAGTTGCGGCGCGGCAAAACAGTAAACGGCTGCCATTCTGTACCTTACCTTAGCTCCTTAAAAGTATTTCATGAA
>JAEZJD010000148.1 GCA_023436425.1 Bacteroidota bacterium
GTGCTGTCCATTAATGTCGTTGAAAACCCCATCGTACGTTTCGGCTACCACGGGATATGCATACCAGTAATCTTTGTAGAAGGGTGTGTAATACTTGTGTTCGTCCATCCACTGCCAAGCCGCATCACGAACTGTTCCTACACTGCCTGTATTTGTTATCAAGATCGGTGTTTCCAGAAATCCACCTTCAGTGATCCAGTGTGTGCCCGTCATGTCTCCGTTACCATTCAGAGCATACCAATTTGCGTAGCACGGAGCAAAATCTTTCCCACGGGGCAAAATAGCTGTCACGCCTGTTCGCACCGGACCTTTGCCTTTCACAAGCGGACCATCGCCGCTGATAAGTGTCACATGTCCAACGGTAACCCCGTCAACATCAGTAATGGCATTGAACTTACCAGTTGTGCCATCGAATGGAATTCCGTAATCTCTTGCACGTTTTTGTGCCATGAGTGAAAGATTAATCAGTAGCAAAGAAAAAACAAGGATTGGTTTCGGGAGCATAATTTGTAAGTGTTATTGTTCTTTCGTGAAATAAAACGATGCAATCTCTTTGGCAATCTCGCTAATGAAAAATCCATTTTTTACTTTATAACCATTAATATCGGCATTTGATAAGATAATCACAGTTATTTTATCATCTATCAACCGTGTCATAGTTGTTGTAAACCCATCATGACCGCCACTATGCCCCACACGGCGCTTTTTTCGAATATTATCGTTTTGATTTTCTCAATTCGAAATGGGAGTTCCCTGTGATGCTGCTAGCTTCCATTCACCTTTTTGCTTTACCCACACATCGTACCACCGCCAGCGCGTGTTCTCAAACGGCACATTGTTTTTAACTCCTTTAGTTACAGTATGGAAAGTTGCAATAGCAGTGTTGTCATGAAATCTAACCTGAAAATTATCAAGGTAAAGCGAATCCATTGTTTCGCCCTGCTGCTTACGTTGCACCATACCATTGTATATGCCGGCAATTTCCTGCTGTTTATTCTGCAACTTATTTGGATACACCGAAATAAAATCATCATGATAAAAGCTGCTGAGGGTTGCAGTATCTAATCTGAACTCTGCGGAAATAGATGCGAATTCAAGCTGCTTTATTTTTTCCGCTTCACGATTGGAAACGGTTGTAGTAGTTGTTTCGGTGGTGCAGGATAAAATAAAAGAAGTTAAACAAAATAGCACCAGTCTTTTATCCCATCTCTCCGTTGCAGCGATTATTTTAAATAAATTATCTCTGGATGCAGTTTCCTCCATGTCGTTGATTCAGCTTATAAATATATATTATACGAAGCGAACCAGATTGGGAGTTCGGGATTCAGTAAGAAACTAAATGCAACTCAGAAACTTCTTCTGCGCTCCGCTGCGGCTAAAATGCTATGATATACAGAAATTGGTTGGCTCAGTACACTACCCGCACGAAAAATTTATCTTCTTCTACAACACCCAATGCGTTCGCAGCTGCATTGCTGATGCGCAAGTCAAATCCTTGATTTTGGCGGATTCCGCTCATTTTGTCCAGCACTTTTGCATACACCGCTTTATTATTATTTGGGTTCACAATTTTGACAATTGTGCCCGGTTCGGCATTATCAATGAGTGCATAAAACTTAGCATCCTGCCAACCACTGGAGGTTTTAAATGTTCCAGCTGTAAGCGTGATGTCAGCCTTGGTGCCTTCGGCTTTTGTTTGCAGAATAAATTGCTCTTTGAAAAACCCTAAACCAGATTCGGTTGATGCAACTACATGGCTCACCTGTTTTACAGGTTCTTCTTTTGGAGCCGAGACAACTTGTGATGGTTCTTGCGGCGCTTCCTTCAGTTCCGTTTTCGGAAGTTGTGAAACCGCCTGTTCTTCTCGCTGCGTTTGAACAGCTAATGCGTTTGTTGTATTCGATACCAGATAGCCAACAATCAACTTTTGTCCTGGTGCTATCTTGTCGTTTGTTAGATTGTTCCACTTTCTAATACTGGCAAGCGGCACATTATTGTTTTTATAGCCCACCCTGAACAAAGTTTCCTTTGCGCCAACAACATAATAAACCGGATGGCTGGTGACTAACTCCTGGGAAAAGTTCGCTGCAGTTAAAGGGATCATTATTGTTTTGCCAATCACCAGGCCGTGAGACATATCTAAACCATTGTACACTGCAATGTCTTTTGCAGCAACGTTATACAATCTGCCAACAGAGTAAAAAGTTTGTTTTGGGGTAACGGTGTGCACAATATGGAGCCCTTTTACCCCGCGTTGCACAACGGGAGCAGATTGCGCAGAAACAGATGCGATGGCAAAAAATAAGATCGCGAAGAAGATGATGGATTTTTTCATAGTTAATTGATTAGCATTCACAAATATGCTACAATTTGTTGTCATTAAACTGCTTCAAAATACGTAATTCTTTAGGAAAGTAATTATTGATTCGACCAGGTAAAGCCTTTATCCAGCCGAGATTGTGGTTTTTATAACTAACGAGCTGCCATCCGGCTGTTGTTGGTTTTACTGAAAGATCGTTTCGTTGCAGGTATTTTATTGCATCGTCGTAGGGCAGATCCAATTTCTCAACGCCATCTTTTAGAATTGTAGTGGCAGCAAGTGCGTGATTGGGAACTAAATTTCCTTGCTTGATTTCTCCGACGGCAATACCCGCATATTGTATGTTCAACGCACCTTGCAAGAGTTGAAGATTAGTTGCGACAGTTTCTGTTAGTGCAAGAATTTTTTCGCTATGTTTTACAAATGAGAGCCCGTCAGTCTTGAGCCAACTGTCAAGAATTTTTTGTTCAGCGGTCGGCACGGGCAATTTCTTGGAGAATTTACTTCGTGATTCTTCTGTGGGAAGTGATTTTCTAAAACATGCCAGGTAAAAACCTTCGCCTTTCACTTTGTCAGGAAAGAAACGATAACCAACTGAATCGGTTTTTCCCGCTTCAGATTCGACAATTCCCCATTCAGACTTTAGCGCAACGTTCTCGTTTTTCATCTCGCATTCATCTACCAGCCAATTGGTAATCTGCTCATCTTCTTCAGGTGAATACGAACACGTAGAATAGATCAGTAATCCACCTTCTTTCAAGGAAGGAAGAACATCTGCTAAAATCCGTTGCTGGCGTTGACTACAAAGCTCCACGTTATTCAAACTCCATTCGTCAATTGCTTCTTCATCTTTGCGAAACAACCCGCTTCCGCTACACGGTGCATCAACAACAATTACATCAAAATAGCCTTTCAGCTTCGCAAAACTTTTTGGATCATTGTTAGTGACGACTACGTTGTTACATCCCCACTTAACTATATTGTCCACTAAAATGTGACAGCGACTCCTAATCACATCGTTGCAAACCAGCAGACTATCTTTTGAAATCAGCGATTGAATGTGAGTTGATTTCCCGCCTGGCGCTGCACTAACATCCAAGATCTTCAACGGCTGCGAGAGATCAGCTAGTTGAGAGAGCGCCTGCTCCAGAAACATGCTGGATGCTTCCTGCACATAATAACACCCGGCGTGAAACAAAGGATCAAAAGTGAATGAAGGACGCTTCGGGAGATAGAAACCATATTGCGACCATCCTACTTTTTCGCAACTACTTAAGCTAAGTTCAAGATCGAAGATTTCCGGGCTAGCGATTGCAACATCGTTCCCGATCGTTGAAACATCTAACTTGAATTTCGCGGGATTAATTCTGACAGAGGTTAGCTGCTGCTTCTCATAATGAACTTTCTCGAAAGCTTCCCGGTCGAAACCTATAATGCCTTCGAGAGAGTTCAACAAAGTTTCCGGTAATCTTCTCACGTGTAAACTAACGCCTCTGTACTAAGAAATGCAGTGTATCAAAAAGCCTCTTTTGGACCTAAGCTTTTTTCGATTTCTTTTTGTCAGCTTTGCTATGCTCGCAACCCTCTGCACCATGTGTGCCTGCGCATTCCTTCATAGCTGATTTTCCTGCCTTAGGTGCTTTCACACCGCCGGAGATGTTTGATGCAAATTCAGCTCTGTCGTACTGGCAACAATCGTCAAGATTTTTGTAAGCATCATTGGTAGCCTTTACATCAGGAGTATCGTAGCCGGCGGCAGCGATGGCTTCCTCAATCTTTGCTTTGGAGCTGTTTTCGTCGAAACTAACAGTAAGCAGCTTCGTCTCTTTGTTCCAGAGGGCATAACTTGCTCCGGCTGACATGGCAGCTTTTTCAATTTTCTTTTTACATGAACCACATTCGCCGGCAACATTAAACTTCTCAGTTTTTGATTGCGCCATAG
>JAEZJD010000157.1 GCA_023436425.1 Bacteroidota bacterium
CAGAAAAATAAAATCTACAATGATGTAAGAACATTTGCTGATGCGCCGCATTCTTTTGTATTATTTCACCCTTGGTTTGAACCAACCTTGCGCTACATCGATGAATTTCTGCAAAATGTTTTTGAAAAGAAAAACACACCATCAACAACTATCGTTGTAGCAAAAAACGGCAGCGGACAGTTTACCACTGTGCAAGCTGCATTCAACTCTATTCCGCTCAACAACAAAACACCTGTTACGGTTTTCGTAAAGAGCGGTACTTACTACGAAAAGCTGCAATTGGATTCATCGAAAAATTTTGTCACTCTTATCGGAGAAGATAAATTCAATACGATTCTAGCCTACAATGATCACACCGGGAAGTTGTCCGCGAAAGGTGATACAATTAACACGTATACTTCGCAATCGTTTTTGATGGCGGCTAATGATTTCACCGCACAAAATATCACCTTCCAGAACGACGCAGGCTTTAGTGCAGGACAAGCAGTAGCCCTGCAAATCACCGGCGACCGGGCGAAATTTTCCGACTGCAGCATTGTGGGCAATCAGGATGTTTTATTTGCAAGTAGGGCAAACACACGTCAATATTTCGAGCACTGCTACATAGAAGGCACAACCGATTTCATCTTCGGTCCATCAACTGCCTGGTTCCAGCAATGCCACATCCACAGCAAAAAGAATTCACACATAACAGCTGCCTCCACGCCTGAGCAAGTTGAATTCGGTTACGTGTTCAACGATTGTGTGCTTACGGCAGATTCAGCTCTCAACAAGGTAACACTCGGTCGTCCATGGCGACCATATGCAAGTGTCACGTACATTCATTGCTACATGGATCGTCACATCATTCCTGAAGGTTGGAACAACTGGAACGGCAACACAGCGAATGAAAAAACCGCACGATATGCGGAGTACAAAAGCTACGGTCCGGGTGCTAATGTTGAAAACAGATTTAAATGGACAACACAGTTAAGCGATGAACAAGTGAAGAGCTACACGATCAAGAATGTTTTTGGTGGTTGGGATCCCTCGAAGCAGAATTAATATGAACCAAGCTGCATTAATACTATCATCGCCTGTTGCGTCGCACTCTTGTGCGTTCGGTACTTCGAATCAGCGAAAGGTATTTTTCTTTTTGATTTTAGTTTTTACATCGGTGTTAACGTTCTCGCAGCAAACATACGTGTCAAAAGTTTGGGTTGCGGATAATGGCGATGGCACATACAAAAATCCTATTCTGCACGCCGACTATTCCGATCCTGATGCAATTCGGGTTGGTGATGATTACTACATGATATCATCTTCATTTGAAGATGTTCCAGGGCTGCCCATTCTTCATTCAAACGATCTCGTTAATTGGAAAATAATTGGTCATGCTCTAAAACGTTTGCCACCATACGATCATTTCTCAATGCCCCGTCATGGCGAAGGAGTTTGGGCACCATCGATCCGCTATCACAATGGCGAATTCTACATCTATTATCCCGACCCGGATTTTGGAATCTATTTAACGAAAGCAAAGAATGCATTAGGTCCGTGGAGCGAACCAATTTTAGTTATTGCAGGAAACGGATTGATAGATCCATGCCCATTGTGGGATGGTGATGGAAGAGTTTATCTCGTTCATGCGTACGCTGGGAGCCGTGCAGGAATAAAAAGCATCATTACTGTCAACCAGCTAAGCAGCAATGGTACCAGGGCAATTGACGACGGAGTGCTGGTCTATGACGGACACGACCTTGATCCAACAATAGAAGGCCCCAAATTCTACAAGCGAAATGGCTATTACTACATCTTCGCACCTGCAGGCGGTGTGTCGACAGGGTGGCAAACTGTGCTTCGTTCTAAAAATGTGTACGGACCGTATGAGAGAAAGGTGGTCATGGATCAGGGTTCAACATCGATTAATGGCCCACACCAGGGGGCATGGGTGAGTACTAAGAAAGGTGAAGATTGGTTTTTGCATTTTCAGGACAAAGAAGCGTACGGACGTGTAGTGCACCTGCAACCGATGAATTGGATCAACGATTGGCCTGTAATCGGTATTGATCAAGATGGCGATGGCAAAGGTGAACCGGTGCAGCGGTATAAAAAGCCCGCAATTGGTAAAGCTTTCCCGATTCAAACGCCTGCGGAAAGTGACGAATTTGATGGCACGTCTTTAGGGCTACAGTGGCAATGGATGGCGAATCCAAAAGCGACATGGGCATTCATGAATCCTGCAAAAGGTGTTCTGCGACTGTTCTCTGGCAAATTACCTGATAGTGCAAAAAATTTGTGGAGCGCAACGAATGTGTTACAGCAAAAATTTCCTGCTGAAGAATTTATCATCACCACAAAACTGACGTTTACTCCTAATGCCAAACTGGAAAGTGAAAAAGCAGGTTTGGTGGTGATGGGAACCAGTTATGCAAGTGTTGCGTTGAAAAGCCAAAACGGCGAAATGTATGTGGTGTATACGCTATGCAAAGATGCAGACAAGGGAAAGGAAGAAATAGAAAAGGTGCTGTCAAGGATTACACAGGGCACTGTTTACCTGCGTGTTAAAGTAACCAAAGGCGCTAAGTGCAATTTCAGTTACAGTGTTGATGGAACCAACTTTACGGCTGCAGGCGAAGAATTTACTGCTGAACCGGGAAAATGGAAAGGAGCGAAAGTTGGTTTGTTCTGCACAAGAGAGGTGCAGACGAACGATGCGGGCTATGCCGACGTTGATTGGTTTAGAGTGGAAGCCTTGAAGTAGAAGTAGTAGTTCGGCTGATTGTTGGAGTTTACTTAAAATTCCTAGCCTTCGGAATAACTTTTTTCGGCAGACTGAGTCTGTTCTGTGCCTCAGGCAAGTCAGCAAATAGTGTGTTGGTGTTTGAAGGCTCTGGTACTATAGTCAGATCTCGGAGCAGTTTGGAAAAGTCGTTTACATCGCTGGCAATCACATGAATCACTTCTCCCTCAATCTGCAATTTCCCTTCAATCATTATCAGTTTAGATTGCATCATTTCTCTGCGCTGTTTGTCGAACAGGTTCGCAAAGACTACTACGTTTGCCCAGCCGGTTTCATCTTCTATCGTCATAAAACAAACGCCTTTCGCGGTTTCGGGGCGTTGCCGTACAATCACCAGGCCTGCGACTTTTACTTTGCTTCCATCTTTTAATGCCGCCAGCTGTTTTATGGTTACAACGTTCAGCTGTTGCAGCTTATGCCTTATAAAGCTAACAGGATGTGCCTTTAGTGAAAGAGATGTTGTGGCATAATCATGCACCACATGTTCGGAAGTACTCATCACCGGCAGTTTTACATCTTCTCTTTTTTCATCTGGAGAAGATTGCCCGGCGAACATAGCGTTAGGTGTGTCTTTGGTAGAAACCTGCCACAATGCTTGCCTTCTATCCAGGCTTATTGATCTGAACGCATCTGCATCAGCAAGTTTCTCCAATGTTGCATCGCTCAACCCGATGTTGCGCAGTTCGTGAATGCCTGTGAACATCTTTTTTCTTTTTGCAACCAGCAGTTGCACATCTTCTTCATGAATGCCTTTTATCTGGCGAAAACCTAAGCGTACGTCATGTTTTGTGTTTTGATTGGAAGACGTGTCAATCGTGAGGGTATTATCCCAATTTGAATAATTAATATCAACGGGAAGCACTTTAATCGCGTGATTTTTGGCATCCATTATAATCTGCGCGGGCTGGTAAAAACCCATCGGTAAACTGTTCAGCAATGCGCATGCAAATACATCGGGATAGTAACATTTGATCCATGCCGAAACATACACGAGCAATGCAAAACTTGCTGCATGACTTTCGGGAAAACCATAGCTACCAAAACCTTCTAACTGACGGAACACACGTTTTGCATAGTCAATCGAGTAACCATTCTTCAGCATTCCTTTTGTCAGCTTTTCTTCAAATCGCTCCATCATGCCATTCATTTTGAATGTTGCCATGCTGCGGCGCAATTCATCTGCTTCTGCAGGAGTGAAGCCTGCTGCAACAATGGCAATCTTCATTGCCTGCTCCTGAAAAAGCGGAACGCCCAGTGTCCGTCCCAGTATATTCTCTAAGTCTTTTGATGGATAATCAACGGGTTCTTCTCCATTGCGTCTGCGGAGGTAAGGATGCACCATGTCACCTTGGATCGGTCCGGGACGAACAATGGCAACTTCGATTACTAAGTCATAAAATTCTTTTGGGCGCAAACGTGGCAGCATAGATTGCTGCGCACGGCTTTCAATCTGGAACACACCGATCGTGTCGGCTCTTGAGCACATTTCATACACAGCAGGATCATCCTGTGGTACAGTGGCAAGAGAATAACTAAGATTATAATGTTGTTTAAGTAAATCAAATCCCTTTCGAATGCAAGTGAGCATTCCCAGTGCCAGCACATCGATTTTCATGAAGCCCAGTGCATCAATGTCGTCTTTGTTCCATTCAATGCAGGTGCGGTCTTCCATTCGTGCATTCAGAATAGGGCAGAGGTCAGAAAGTTTTCCTTTTGTAATCACAAAACCGCCTGTATGCTGTCCTAATTGTCGTGGAAAGCCCATGAACTCTTTTGTGAGTTGCAGCACTTTTTGCAAGTGCTTGTCTTCAGTATTTAATCCGTGTTCTTTAACTGCGCTGCGTTCAAACCATTCATCGTGAAATCCCCACACAGTTGAATTCAAGCGATTGATTGTATCAACAGAAAGTCCCATTGCTTTGCCCACATCTCGTAAGGCGCCTTTCTGATGTTGCTGCGTTACTGTGGCAACAATAGCTGCACGATCGCGTCCATATTTTTTATAGATATATTGAATAACTTCTTCCCGACGCTCGTGCTCAAAATCCACATCAATGTCAGGAGGTTCGTTGCGTGCAGCGGAGATGAACCGTTCGAACAGTAGCTCAAACTTTTCGGGATTGACGGATGTAATACCTAAACAAAAACAAACGGTAGAATTGGCAGCAGAGCCTCTTCCCTGGCAAAGGATATTCTGACTGCGTGCATAACGGACGATGTCATACACTGTCAAAAAATAGGATGCGTAATTCATCTCCTCAATAAACTTTAATTCATGGTTAATAGCCGCAATAGTTTTTTGAGGCAATGGCGCACCGAAAATTTCTTTTGCTCCCTTCCATGCGAGATAAATAAGTTCTTGCATGGGCGTGCGACCGCCGGTGGTAATTTCTTCCGGGTATTCATACTTCAATTCGTCAAGGGAAAATGTGCAGGCGTTGACAATCTCCTGCGTCCGTGCAATAGCATCGGGATAATAAGAAAACAGCCGATGCATTTCTTCCTGTGATTTCAGATGACGTTCAGCATTTTGATGTAAGCGATAGCCGGCGTTGTAAATAGTACACTTTTCCCGGATGCAGGTAACAACGTCTTGCAATTGCCTGCGTGAGACGTGATGATAATGCACATCGTTGGTGGCAACCATTGGGATATTTAATTGCGATGATATTTGTGCAATGCGAAACAGATGTTTTTGATCATCGCCACTATAACGCCGTGTGGCTGCTATATAAAGATTGTGTTTAAATATTTCGCGGTATTCCTGAAGTGTAGTAGCGAATGAATTATTAAACTCAAACTTTTCATCTAAGGTTTCCGGCGGCAACGCAATAAAGCTGATGTTTTTTGCAAATTCATACACATCATTTTTGTAGAGAAAACATTGGCCTTTCTCTGCACGTGTATTACCGATGGTCAGCAGATTTGTTAGCTGCGAATATGCCGGAAGATTGGTCGGATACGCTAACAGGCTAACGCCGTCCAGCAGATCGAGTCTGCATGCGGGAATGATGCGGATGTTACCGAGCTTTTTTGCTGCTGCATGTGCCCGAACAATTCCTGCCAAAGAGTTTCTGTCCGTGATTGCTATTGTTTTATATCCGTATTTGGCAGCTTGTTGTACAAGCTCTTCGGGGTGAGATGCTCCGCGGAGGAAAGTGAAATTGGATGTTATTTGTAGTTCTGAGTACACGAATTACACTGATTGAATAATTACATTGTTAGGCAAAGAATCCATGAATAAACCACTTGTATGTTCGCTCCGCATCATAATGTCCTGAACGGAATAGCCAATATCTACAGCCTTCTTCATCTTCCACAACATAATAGTCCCGGTGCTGCCCTTCTTCTATCCACCATTCCTGTTCAAGGCGCTCCGGTCCATCTGCTTTAATCACCTTGTGCAGTTTGCCTTTATAACGAAATGTCATGGGTGGATAATCCGGAACAGGCGCTGTTACGTCAATGTTTTGCGGCGGTGATAAAAGCTGCAGCGGTCTGGGACGTTCCACTTTCCATTCTGTTGCAGGCAGCTCATTTAATGCTGTTGCTTTCTTGAACGATCGTTCAGGCCACCAGTGTTCATCCGGTAAATAACGATGAATAGGTTCCGCACCTATTCTGCCACAGATCCTGTCTACTAATTCAGATAAAGCGGTATTATTTAGCGATCCTGATCCTTTCCAAATCTGTTCCTGTGCAGGAGAATAATCTTCCACTTTTGTTGCTTCCAAAACAAACAACTCAATACCGAGATCAGGTTCAATAGAAGAAAGCTTTAACTGAAAAAGATGGAATAAATGCTTTGAATTATTTGATGCTGCCGTTGTACTGATCTCAACGTGTTCAATTTTATTATCTACACGATAGCATTTTAAAATCGCATTGCGCAATCCTTTGCCTTCACTACTTAACCGGCGACATAAAAGTTCTAACAATTGTTGCAGGGCAATCTCAATTCCGCGTAGTGTAACAATAGGTTCAAAACACGGTAGCCTTTCATGATACGGTTCCGGAATGGAAATCCATTCAACGAATTGTTCTTCTGTTCCGATTGCCTGATTCAGATGTTCAAGTATGTTACTGCCAAATCTTCGGCGTAATGATGTTTGCGGAATGGAAAGCAGGTGTTTTACCTGACGTAATCCTAATTTATCAAGCTTTTCAATAACTTCTGAATCTAAGCGCAATGATGCACATGGCAACGAAAGCATTGCGTTCACTTGTTTCCCTTGTTCAACAATCAATTGCTTTCCATACCGGGCAACAGCCCATGCTGCACCCACTGTATCTGCCATTGCGGCTTTTGCCTGAAAGCCTTTTGAATTAATCTTTTTAAGCAGATCTGTTACATACGCATCATCACCTCCCCACAAATGCGAACATCCTGTGGCATCGAGAACAACTCCATCAGGAAGGTTAATTGCAGCAAGCGGAGTAAAACGAATGCACCATGCAGCAATTCGTTTCAATAGTCGGTGTGCAAGTGCAGGCTCTTGATCAAAATTTTTCACTTGTGGATAAAGTGCTCTTGCATCGGCGAGCACCATGCCATTGAAGATTCCTTTTTGTTGTGCGAGATTATTAGCTGCAGTAATAATCATGCGTCCGTGCGAAGGACTGGTTAGCACAAAAGGAACACTCTTTAGCTGGGGCTTGCACAGCGTAAACCAATCCGTTGACAAGTGAGGGAACCATATTGATACAAACCGCTTCCGCATCTTATCCTGCTTTTCTTTGTTGATCTTCTGCTTCTGAAGAAGGCTTATATGCAAACCTGAATTTGCCGGCTCTCCATTCCATTTGCCACGCGCCGGGCTTTCCGTTCCGCACTTTCTGCAATTCAACACTCCAGCGCGGAAAACCTACACCAGGAGTATCACAATTTGACGGGAGCGAAGTAATCTTCCATCTAGTGACGCAGGATGTGATAAGGCTTTTTGGATTTTTTCTAAGCAGGAAACCTGTTGTGCCACTGTTTTCAACAGCTAACTGCAGGCGCCGACTTGCTATAAGAGTTACGTTTTGTATTTCTGCAACAACAGCCGACAAGGCACCTGACTTCAGCGCTTCTTCCATGCACCATAAAATTTCCTTTTCTTTTTTAATATGAATAAATATGATGTTATCAGGCTGAATGCCGAACTGTTTTAATGCAGGTGGAAAAACTTGAAATGATGAAGTGATCCAAAGTGATGCTCCGCTCTTTTTCATCAGCGATGAAACGATGCCTGAAATAAATCCTGTCGAGGCGGAACTTCCTTCATCGTTATTGCAGACAAATTCGTGAATGGCGCCGACGGGGAATACTGCATTGGGAAAAGCGTATTTAATGAGCGCAAGAATATTGCTTGAGTTGTTTGATGCCGGTTTAAAACCCTGCATCAAAAGAATATCCTTTTGTAGTTTAGAGATAATATCTGCCTTTGCTGCCGGTAGCATCAGTACTTACTTTTACCCGGTGCAAAAATACTAATATAATTGGCAAATTATTACCCAGTAATTTAGCAGCAAGCTCAGTTCGTTTGCAATGCACGCTACTTCTTAGCCCGTCGTTGATAATACAACCCGAGGATGAACATGTAAATGCCGTAACAAATCGTGCCTATTGCAATGAGTATAAAATAAGTATGACCGACGTGGTCACCAATAAAATCAAAAGCCTTGTCGGTGTTCACCACATAGCTGCTGTTGTTTTTGATAGCCGCCTTCAGGAAAAAGAACCCAACAATGCCCAGTATCACTCCACGTGAAAAGTAGCCTGCATATGCGATGCCATGCACAACTGCTCTTTGCCCTTTGCTAAAATCTTCGCCATTTAGCGCCTCTGTAAACCGCTTGGATAATCCATACATTACCAGTACCAAAGCTGTAAGGAGAACTACTATTCCTGTTGCATAAATAACAACATGTCCAAACGCTGATTGCAACAATTCCCCAACCAATGACCTTTGTTGTACCGGCTCACCTGTTACTGGTGCTTTGTTTTCGCTAAAGATGGCTTGCAGTGCTGTGAAAGCGATAAATGCATCAGCGAATGAACTGAATGCAGCGCCGGTGCGTAGCAGTATTCCGGATTTGTCATTGCCTACTTTGTACGGATCCTGAAAAGCCTCATAAAACCGCCACACAACAAAGCACACCCCTCCAAGGATGATTATCCAATTAATTACCCGTCCAACAAAGAAGGCATTCAACAGAACAAAAAAACTACTCTCATCCGCGCCACCCTGCTTCAGCTTTAAAAAGGAAAGAATAGCTATTACGCCAATACTTGTGTAAATGATACCCGTTGACCAGCAACCAACTAAAGTCAACACTTTAAGAAATATATTTTTTGTGCTACGCCGCAACTCAATGTTTTGGCTAAAGTACAAATCCGAACGCGGGCAGAACACTCAGTTTTTAATGATATCACTTTTGCGATTTAACAGTCCAAATCGCAGCTGCCGCCTCAACTTTGTTAGTTAATTGTTATAGGCATTTTTCGAAAACGTTTCCGATAACGATTGCGTAAATAATTAAGTTGAAACAGCTTTGGGAGCGGGAATATCTAAGTAAAATTGTTATTGAAAATTCACGCTCTTACAACGTTTATTTTCATTTCTGCGCAGCCTTTCACGAAACACTCAGCTATATGAAACGAAGTATCTTTTTAATATTTTTTTCAACTACTATCATTCTCTGCCAGGCGCAAAAGCTTCCTGTTGTAAAACAAACATCTTTCAAACGAGACACGCTTAGCATTGTGAAGTATGGTGCAAAGGCTGATGGCATTACGCTGAATACAAAAAGCATTAACGAAGCGATCGATGCTTGCAGCAAAAAAGGCGGAGGTGTTGTTGTTATCCCGTCGGGACTATGGTTAACCGGCCCTGTCGTTTTAAAAAGTAATGTAAATCTCCATTTGCAAAAGAATGCCTTGCTTCAGTTCACCGACAATTTCAGCCAATACCCGTTGGTTGCGGGAAATTGGGAGGGCTTGCCGCAAATGCGTAACCAGTCTCCTTTATCTGCAACCAATGCTACGAATATAGCAGTTACAGGATTTGGAATAATTGATGGTAACGGAGACGCATGGCGCATGGTGAAGAAAGATAAGCTTACAGAATCGCAATGGAAAAAACTTGTTGCATCAGGTGGTGTTTTGAGCGATGATAAAAAAACGTGGTATCCATCTGAAAAATCTTTGAAGGGTTCGAAACTTAAAAATCCCGGTGAAATTCTCCCGGACAAAACACCTGAGTTCTATGAAAGCGTAAAAGATTTTTTGCGTCCTAATTTACTTGTATTCTCCAATTGCAAACAAGTGCTTCTCCAAGGTGTCACTTTCCAAAATTCGCCTGCGTGGTGCCTGCACCCGCTCATGTGCGAAGATTTAACTGTAAGAAATATTTGGGTTAAAAATCCATGGTATGCGCAAAACGGAGATGGCATTGACGTGGAAAGCTGCAAAAATGTTTTAATTGAGAACAGCACGTTCGATGTTGGGGATGACGGTATTTGCATCAAGTCCGGACGCGATGAAGCGGGAAGAAAACGCGGCATGCCAACTGAAAACCTGCTCGTTCGTAACTGCACAGTTTATCATGCACACGGCGGCTTTGTCATCGGCAGCGAAATGAGTGGCGGTGCAAAAAACATTTTTGTTGAGAACTGCACGTTTATAGGAACCGATATCGGCTTACGATTTAAAACCACAAGAGGTCGCGGCGGTGTTGTAGAAAATATTTTCATTAAAGACATTGCAATGAAAGACATTGTTGGTGAAGCGATCCTGTTCGATATGTATTATGCGGCACAAGATCCAATTGCTTTGGCAGGTGAGAAAAGAGAACCACCCAAAGTGGAAATGCTGCCTGTAACGGAAGCTACGCCGCAGTTCAGAAATTTTTCCATTACCAATGTTGTGGCGAATGGTGCAGAGAAGGCAATTTTTATAAGAGGTCTGCCGGAAATGAACGTGCAAAATGTCGTGCTCCAGAATATGACTTTGCAGGCGACAGAGGGGTTGGACATGACGGAAGCAACAAACATTGTCTTGCGCAATATCAACTTGCTAACAAAGGAAACGGATCCCGTGATGAATTTTCACAACAGCAAAGACATTGTTCTAGATAAAATATCATTTAAGCCCGGCGCAGAACTTCTTTTGAACATAAGCGGAGAAAAAAGCAAAGCAATTCGTTTGACGAACACAGAAGTAAAGCAAGCAAAGAAAACGATTGAATACAGTTACGGAGCGAAGGCTGATGCTGTTACATTGAAAGAATGATTTCGATGAAGAATTTTTTACTGATATTATTCCTGCTCTTTGCTGTCGCATCTCATGCGCAAACAAACTCATACGGACAGCAGGTGGCAACTACAGCCATCAAGCTGTGGTCTGATTCGTTTGCGTTACCTGGTGATAAAACGGCAAAGTGGCGTTATGACCAAGGCGTTATTCTAAAAGGAATTGAAGGAATCTGGAACGCTACAGGCGAAGGCAGGTGGTTCAACTACATTCAGAAGAGCATGGATTTTTACGTAAAGGACGATGGGACCATTAAAGGCTACAAACCCGATGAATACAATCTCGATCATCTCAACAACGGCAAGCTTTTACTGTTTTTGTACGAAGTAACTGGCAAGGAAAAATATAAAAAAGCAGCGGACTTGTTACGGTCTCAGTTGCTTTCGCATCCACGTACATCGGAAGGCGGGTTTTGGCATAAAAAGATTTACCCGTACCAAATGTGGCTTGACGGATTGTATATGGCGCAGCCCTTTTATGCGCACTATGCAAAGCTCTTTCATGAAGACAGTGCATTTAGTGACATTGCGAAGCAATTTATCTTGATTGAAAAACATGCTAGAGACGCGAAGACAGGTCTCCTGTATCATGGGTGGGATGAGAGTCGTGAGCAACAGTGGGCTGATAAAAAAACCGGCTTGTCGCCTAACGTGTGGGGCAGGGCTTTGGGTTGGTACGGAATGGCTTTGGTAGATGCACTTGATTATTTCCCTGCAAAACATCCCGGTCGTGATTCGCTGATCAAAATTTTAAACCGTTTGGCAAAAGCGGTTGTTGCTGTTCAGGATCCTTCTACAGGGCTTTGGTATGATGTGCCAAATAAACCCAAAAAACATAAAAACTATTTGGAAGCGTCTGCCTCTTCCATGTTGATTTATACGCTGGCAAAAGGCGTGCGGATGGGCTATTTGCCGGGGGCATATTTAAAAAATGCGCAGCGTGGCTTTGATGGAGCTGTAAAAAAATTCCTCAAGACTGAAAACGGACAAACTAATGTTTACGGTACTGTGGCAGTTTCGGGTTTAGGTGGCAATCCATATCGCAGCGGCACTTTTGAATACTACATGAGTGAGCCCGTTGTCGTAAACGATCCGAAGGGAATGGGAGCATTTATTCTCGCAGCAAACGAAATTGAATTGCTAAATACGCTGAGTGTTGGAAAGGGAAAGAACGTGATGCTGGATTATTTTTTCAACAGCGAAGGCAAAAAAGATGTTACAGGTAAGGTCGTTCGATATCACTACACATGGGATGATAAAATGAACAGCGGATTTTCAATGCTGGGGAACATTTTTCAATCCTATGGTGTGCAATTGAAAACACTGGAAGTGGAGCCAACGGCTGCAAGATTGAAAGGTGCAGACATCTATATCATCGTTGATCCGGACACGGAAAAGGAAGCCGAGGTTCCAAATTTCATGAATGAAAAACATGCAAAAGCAATAGCTGATTGGGTCAGGGCTGGCGGCGTATTGATTTTACTTGCGAATGACGCAGGCAATGCAGATTTGGGACACACGAATCTACTTGCAGAAAAGTTTGGGATAACGTTCAATGACGACAATTTCAATTTGGTGGAAGGAAACAAATTCGAACAAGGTTCGGTAATGGTTCCTGGTAACCATCCCATTTTTAAAACAGCAAAAAAGCTGTACATAAAAGAGCTGGCTACGCTGGATGTAAACAAACCTGCAACGACAGTCTTGACGAAAGAGGGGAAGAGCATTATGGCTGTTGCAAAATATGGTAAGGGAGCGGTGTTTGTCCTTGGCGATCCCTGGTTGTACAACGAGTACGTAGACAGTAGAAAATTGCCTGCTGATTTTGACAATTTCAAAGCTGCGCAAGATCTGGTGCGGTGGTCAATCAATCAAAGCAAGAAGAAGTAATGAAAACCGCCGCGCAACATATTATGCTGCTTCTTATTTCCGTTTCGGCAGGTTATGGATGCGGTGTTGTTCAGCCTAAGAAGTCGGCTGAAAAAATTGTTGACGTTAACGGCAGCGGAGATTACACCAACATTCAGGATGCAATAAACAGCCTTTCCGATTCATCCGCAACGCCCCGAATCATCCGGGTCAAAGCAGGGGTGTATAGAGAAAAAATTTTTCTAACAAAACACAACGTTATAATTGAAGGCGAGAGCAGAGAAAACACAATCATCACTAACGACATTGCACGCGACGAATGGCGCTGCAGCCATCCAGACGACTGGGGCGTGGCAACTTTCAACATAGCCGCCAACGATGTAACGCTTAAAAATCTCACAATAGCGAACGAATACGGCTTCCACTTTACAGAGCCTCGTGTTGTTCCATGTCCTGCCGACACTGTTGCGGGTAGAAAGACAATCACCAAAGACGGGCATCAAATGGCTTTCCGAACAAGAGATAACACTACGACGAGGTTCAAGGCGATCAATTGCAGATTTCGTGCTTGGGCCGGCGACACTGTGAGCCCGTGGAATCTAAAGGATGGTATGTTTTATTTCAAAGATTGCGTGATGGAAGGAGGCGTTGATTTTTACTGCCCCCGTGGATATGCGTGGGCGGAGAATTGCAGCTTTTATGCAAACACCGGTCCTGCTGCCATCTGGCACGATGGCTCACAAAACGCGGATTACAAAACCGTCTTGAAAAATTGCTCGTTCGACGGTTATGAAGGCTTTAAGCTCGGTCGCTACCATCGGGAAGCGCAATTTTTTTTGATAGACTGCAAATTCAGCAAAAGAATGGCTGATGCTGATATCTATTTTGTTCCCGGCAATAATCTGAAGTGGGGCAGGAGAGTTTATTATTTCAACTCGCACCGTGAAGGTGGCGACTATGCGTGGCACAAAGACAATCTTTCAAATGCTACAGGCAGCCCATCCGCTAAAATCATCACTCCGGTTTGGGTGTTTAAAACCTGGAATCCAGAACCGAATATCACTGCACGATGAAGTAAAAACATGTTATGATTTTGTCTCGTTATACACTAAAGAATATAAAATCTGATTTTGTAAATGTACCGCAGGAAACCTTGTTTGATTTGCCTGAGCGGGTGTTGCAATTCGGAACGGGAGTGCTGTTGCGCGGATTGCCTGATTATTTTATTGACAAAGCAAACCGCCTGGGTATTTTCAACGGACGTATTGTTGTTGTAAAGTCTACATCAGGCGATACTTCTATTTTCGACAAACAGGACGGGTTGTATACTCACTGCGTACGGGGGCTGGAGAACGGTGACAAAATAGATGAAACGATCATTAATTCTTCGATAAGCAGAGTGCTGGATGCGCACAGCCAATGGCAACAGATTTTGCAATGTGCACACAATCAGCACATGAACATCGTTATCTCAAACACGACTGAAGTTGGAATTCAATTGGTGAACGACGACATTCGCTATCACCCACCAAAATCATATCCTGGAAAGTTATTGGCGTTTCTGCATGAAAGATTTCATGCGTTTGGCGGCAGCGCACAAAGCGGAATGGTGATTGTGCCAACGGAATTGATTCCTGACAATGGCAACAAATTGCAATCTATTGTTTTGGAGTTGGCGCATCTTAACAGTTTGAGCGATGCCTTTATTGAGTGGTTGGAAACGTGCAATCATTTCTGTAATTCTCTTGTCGACCGGATTGTGCCGGGCAAGCCTGATGCCGCGATGCAGAAAGAGATACAGGAAACTGTCGGGTATTCAGACCAACTGATGATTATGTCCGAAGTATACCGGTTGTGGGCAATTGAAGGTGATGATCACATAAAAAATGTTTTGTCTTTTGCACCGGCAGATGCAGGAGTTGTGATCGCATCGAACATCGAAATTTATCGTGAGCTGAAGCTACGGTTGTTGAATGGTACGCACACGTTAAGTTGCGGCATAGCATTTCTTTCAGGCTGCGATACAGTGAAAAGCGCAATGGACGACGAGATAATCTCCAGCTATATTTTTGAGCTGATGCAAAATGAAATTGCCCCTTCAATTCCTTACAAGGTGGATGTGGCGTTGGCACAGGATTTCGGCAGAAAAGTGCTCGACCGTTTTCGCAATCCATTTATCAAACACCAATGGATCAGCATAACCATGAACTATAGTTCAAAAATGAAGTTGCGCTGCATTCCTGTTCTGATGAAGCATTATGAGTCCAAGCACAGCGTGCCGGAGTTATTTGTGATTGGGTTTGCTGCTTACTTATATTTTATGAAAGGTGTTTCAATCAAAGATGGCAAATACTATGGCGAATTGAATGGCCAACCATATTTAATTCAGGATGATCTGGCTGAAACATTTTATCAGAGATGGACAGCAC
>JAEZJD010000181.1 GCA_023436425.1 Bacteroidota bacterium
CCCACAAAGCATTTGAGAGAGTGATGCGTTTTGTGAAGCCGGGTGTGATGGAATATGAAATCGAAGCAGAAATTCTGCACTCATTTATCAGTCAGCGGGGCGATGGTCCCGCATATGGAAGCATTATTGCCAGCGGCGACAGGGCAAGAACGCTGCACTATGTTTCCAACAATGAAGAGTGCAAAGACGGTGAGTTGATATTGATGGATTTTGGCGCCGGCTACGGCGGATATGCTGCAGACCTTACAAGAACTATTCCCGTCAACGGAAAATTTACCGACAGGCAAAAAGAAGTTTACAATGCATGTTTGCATCTGCACAATTACGCAAAAAGTTTATTGAAACCGGGAATTTCGATTGTCGACTACACAGAAAAGGTTGGAGATGAAGCGACTGCCCAATTCATGAAAATAGGTTTACTTAAAGAAGAAGATTTTAAAAACGAAGACCCCGAAAACAGAGCCTATAGAAAATACTTGTACCATGGCATTTCGCATCATCTTGGGATCGATGTTCACGATCTTGGTACAAGGACAGAACCGATTGAAGAGGGAATGTTATTTACAGTTGAACCAGGGATTTATATTGAAGAAGAGCAGATGGGAATAAGAATCGAAAACAACATTTGGATCACCAAAAACGGCAATATCGATTTGTTTGAAAACATTCCTATTACAGTAGAAGAAATAGAAGCAGCGATGAAAAGGTAATTTGATGATTTGAAACGTGGTGATACGTTGATGCAAAAAATGACTGAATGAAATTTTTAAAACAAATTCCTAACCTATTCACGTTACTCAATCTCATTTTCGGATGCATTGCTATTGTTTTCATTTTGCAAACAGGACAAAGCATTGTGACACTAAACGAACAAACAGGCGCTTACGATCCTGTGTTCCCGGAGAAGATGGCGTGGGGAGGACTGTTTATTTTTCTTGCTGCGATTGTCGACTTTTTTGATGGATTTGTAGCAAGGTTGATGAAAGCATCATCTGCAATGGGTGCGCAATTGGATTCACTAAGCGATGTGGTAAGTTTTGGCGTGGCACCGGGAATGATTCTCTACCAGTTGCTACGGCTTGGTTTCGCACAGCAGGAAAATGGTTTGGATGTTTCATTTCTCGCATTGCTGCCTGCGTTTCTTTTTACTGCCGCCGTTGCGTGGCGCTTGGCGAAGTTCAACATCAGTACAGATCAAACAGACAGTTTCAAAGGCATTCCGTCTCCAGCCGCAGGTCTTGTAGTGGCATCATTTCCCCTGATCATTTGGAATCAATATTTCAACCTTCAAACCTATTTTATCAACCCGTGGATTTTGTATGCAGCAATCTTAATCATCAGCTACCTGATGGTTAGCGACCGGAGGTTTATGGCGCTAAAGTTCAAAGACTATTCCTTTCAAAATAACAGCATTAAATATGTTTTACTCGCTGCGGCACTTCTGTGTATCGTCTTCCTTCGGTGGTTTGCAGTTCCGGTGATATTTATTTTATATCTGACAGCATCCCTGTTTGAAAAACCTAAAGCGTTTATTTCAGACGATGCCAACAAAGAAACTTTAGACGTAACAGTCTAACGGGCGAAAGTTCAGACACCGCATTTTTCTTTAGGTTTGCCGCACAAACGTTTTCCATGAAATATACAGTGCAGGTAACGGTAATGCCTTTAAGAGATTTGCTCGATCCTCAAGGAAAGGCTGTACTCAGCGGATTGCACAACCTCGGATTACACGTGCAGGATGTAAGAGTCGGAAAGAACATCACACTTCAAATAGAAGCTGCATCGGAAGATGAGGCAAAAACAGTTGCGGAAGAGGCAAGTAAAAAGTTGCTGGCGAATCCTGTAATGGAGTATTTCGACGTTCATTTAGCTGACGTACCAATTAGCTAATCAGCTAATAATTAAATCAGCACTATGCTGTACATTGTCCCCACGCCTATCGGTAATCTTAAAGACATTACACTACGAGCATTGGAAGTTTTGCAGCAGGTCGATGTTATTCTTGCAGAGGACACCCGTACAACTTCAAAGCTTTTAAATCACTATCAAATACAAAAACCACTTTCACCCTATCACCAGCACAACGAACACAAGATTCTTCAGCATCTGATTGATCAGTTGCTTACCGGAAAAACGATGGCTGTGGTAACAGACGCCGGCACGCCGGGAATTTCTGATCCGGCTTTTCTGCTCGTAAGAGAATGCATTAAAAACAATGTATCAGTTGAAACTCTTCCCGGCGCAACAGCTTTCGTTCCTGCATTGATCAATAGTGGACTAGCATCAAACAGATTTTGCTTCGAGGGCTTTCTTCCCCTTAAAAAAGGGCGTCATACTGTGCTAACCGATCTTTCCCAACAAGATCGTACCATGATTTTTTATGAATCGCCTGTTCGACTTGTAAAAACACTGGAAGACCTGATAAAATATTTCGGCGAAGAAAGAAGATGCAGTGTAAGCCGCGAGTTGACTAAGATGTTCGAAGAAAACATCCGGGGGACCCTCCAGGAACTCCGTAAATTTTATCTGCAAAAAAAGCCTAAAGGGGAAATAGTTATTGTAGTAGAAGGAAAACATTCCGGGTGAGTTGTTGCTCGCGGGAAACATTTACCTTCACTTTGGTTGTTTAACTAACTATCATGAACAAACGGATTATTAAAAAAGTCGCAGTACTCGGTTCGGGTGTGATGGGCTCACGGATAGCCTGTCATTTCGCCGGAGTCGGATTGCAGGTTCTTCTTTTAGATATTGCTGCACAAGGAGCAGAAACCGCCGAACATAAAAATAAAATTGTAAACGATTCACTGTCGGCAGCCATCAAATCCAATCCGTCACCCGTCTTTACAAAAGACGTGGTGAAAAAGATTACCACAGGGAATTTTGATGACGATCTGAAAGAAATTGGTGGCTGCGATTGGATAATTGAAGTAGTAGTTGAGCGGCTCGACATCAAACGGTCGCTATATGAAAAAGTCGACCAACTTAGAAAGCCCGGAACACTCATCACGTCAAACACTTCAGGCATTCCGATTCACATGCTTAGCGAAGGAAGATCTGAAGATTTTAAGAAGCATTTCTGCGGAACGCACTTTTTTAATCCGCCGCGTTATTTGCGTCTGCTGGAAATTATACCAACCGCCGACACTGATCCCGCAGTGGTAGATTTTCTGATGGCCTATGGTGATTTGTATCTCGGAAAAACTACTGTACTCGCAAAAGATACACCTGCGTTCATCGCAAATAGAATTGGCGTGTTTGGCATCATGGCAATTTTCCATCTGATGCAAAAACTTGATCTCACAATTGATGAAGTGGATGCACTCACAGGACCGATCATCGGCAGACCAAAATCTGCCACATTCCGTACAGCAGATGTTGTGGGCATTGATACACTAATAAAAGTGGCGAAAGGTGTTTACGAAAATTGTGCAGGCGACGAAATGCACGGCGTATTTCAAATACCTGATTGGCTGCAAAAGATTGTTGACAACAACTGGCTGGGAGATAAAACAGGACAAGGATTTTTTAAAAAGACAAAAGGTAGCGGAGGCGAAAAAGAAATTTTCACATTAGATCTGAAGACTTTCGAATACCATCCGCGACAAAAGCCAAAGTTTGCGTCAGTTGATGCTGCAAAGCCAATTGATGATCTACGACAGCGGTTAAAAATGCTGGTAGCTGCGGCAGACAAAGCAGGCGAATTTTATCGTCAGCTTCATTTCGGTTTGTTCTCGTATGTCGCCAACAGAATTCCTGAAATAAGTGATGAAGTTTACCGCATTGATGATGCAATGAAGGCCGGCTTCGGATGGGAGATCGGAGCTTTTGAAACCTGGGATGTTCTTGGAGTGGAGAATGTTGTAAAGCAGATGAAAGCAGCTAATTACTCTGTTGCACCGTGGGTGGAAGAAATGATCGCCGCAGGTAACAAATCTTTTTACAAAATTGAGAACGGAGGGACATTCAGCTACGACCCAGCTTCAAGAACTTACAAACAAATTCCGGGTGCGGATGCTTTCATTATTTTGAGCAATTACCAGGAAAAAATTGTTTGGAAAAACACCAGCTGCAAAGTGTATGACATCGGCGACGAAGTGCTTGCCCTGCAGTGGAGCACCAAAATGAATACAATGGGCGGCGATGTGCTCAGTGGCATCAACAAAGCAATCGAACTTGCTGAAAAAAACTACAAAGGTTTAGTGATTGCAAACGACGGCGCAAACTTCAGTGCCGGTGCTAATGTTGGAATGATATTCATGTTTGCCATCGAGCAGGAATATGATGAATTGGACGTGGCTATAAGAATGTTTCAGAACACAATGATGCGGTGCCGTTATTCGTCAATTCCTGTAGTAGTGGCCCCGCATGGGCTCGCACTTGGCGGCGCTTGTGAAATGAGCTTGCACAGCGACAAGGTATGCGCGGCGGCAGAAACATACACCGGACTTGTGGAGCTTGGAGTAGGATTGATTCCCGGCGGCGGCGGCACCAAGGAATTTGTACTTCGTGCATCGGACGAAACCCACCAGGATGAACCAGAAACAATCACGCTCAAAAACCGTTTTCTCACCATTGCTACTGCTAAAGTTGCAACGTCGGCATTGGAAGCATACGATTTGGGAATTTATAGAAAAGGACTTGACCAAATAGTAATGAACCAGGACCGGCGGATAATGGAAGCTAAGAAATCCGTGGTTGGATTTTACGATAGTGGGTACGTAATGCCTGTGCAAAGAAATGATGTGAAAGTACTGGGCCGCAATGCTCTTGGTGCGTTGTATGCAGGTATTAACGGTATGCGCCGTGCAAACTATGCCACTGATCACGATGTGACTGTGGCGAAAAAATTAGCGTATGTAATGTGTGGCGGCGACCTTACTGAATATTCTCTCGTAAGCGAACAATATTTGCTCGACCTTGAACGGGAAGCTTTCCTTTCGTTGTGCGGTGAAAAGAAAACATTGGAAAGAATTCAAAGCGTGCTTAAAGGCGGAAAGCCTGTCAGAAACTGATGGTGTTAACATAAGTTTAGTTAGCCCATTTAAACAACGCACATTATAATTTCATCTTAAGACTAAACGTGTGGCATGAAAAAAATTTTTCTTTTTACGTTTATGATCGCAACATCATTGATTAGTATGGCACAAGACAAGTCATCTTCATCTCAGGGGAAGGCAATACCAGCTAAAGAAGCGATTGAGGCGGGCAGCCACGCAGATGTCATTTTGGGTAAAGAAATTAAAAAAGCACAGCTGAATAAACCGCCTGTAGTCATACCCACACCTGAAAAAACGGTTGGCAGCAAAAAAGCCGCTGTAATACCAAAAAAGAAAGCGACTTCGAAAAAGAAGTCTTAGACACAATTGATCGCTGTCGCGGCTGCAGTAAGCTTCCGCCAAAAACTTTCTACACATATCGGTATTGTTTTCACCTTTACATAATGAAAACGATACTGCTTACCACTTGTTTGCTGTTGGTCCTTTCGTGCGCCACGCACAGGGTTCCAGGCACAACACAGTCGAAAATTATTCTACCAAATGGCTGGAGTCTTTCGCCTGCAGGTCGCAGCATTTCGCTCGGCGATCTGCCGTTGAACATGGCTGTTTCTTCATCAAAAAAATTGATTGCAGTAACTAACAACGGGTACAGCGATCAATCAATACAGCTGATTGATGTGCAAACAGAAAAAGTGGTAGACAGCATGCGCATTCCCAAAAGTTGGTATGGGTTAAAATTCAGCAATGATAACCGTTACTTGTATGCGTCCGGTGGCAACGATAATTGGATTCTGAAGTATGAAGTGAATAACAAAAAGCTGCGCACAATCGACACGATAAAGCTTGGGAAAAAATGGCCGGTTGCCATTTCTCCTGCAGGGATAGAAACAGATGATGAGAAAGGTCGCTTGTATGTAGTTACTAAGGAAGACAATAGTTTGTATGTCATCAATTTGCAAACGAATGAAACAATTCATCGCCTGCCGCTTGCCGGCGAAGGTTACACGTGCACACTTTCTCCCGACAAAAAAGAATTGTATGTCAGTTGTTGGGGATGTGACCAGGTTAAGATTTTGTCCACTGAAAAAAATGCGTTTGTCGACTCCATCAAAGTGGGTGATAATCCGAACGAGATGATTCTCAGCAAAGATGGGCGGTGGCTTTTCATTGCTAACGCAAATGATAATAGCGTATCGTTTATTGACATAAAAAATAGAAAGATCCTCGAAACTCTAAACGCAGCTCTTTATCCTGATGCGCCTCCGGGATCGACGTCGAACGGAGTGGCGCTCAGTGAAGATGAAAAAACATTGTTCATTGCTAATGCCGATAACAACTGTCTTGCTGTTTTCGACATTAGCACGCCTGGCAACAGCCAATCAAAAGGTTTCATTCCTGTGGGCTGGTATCCAACGAATGTGAAAGTTGT
>JAEZJD010000212.1 GCA_023436425.1 Bacteroidota bacterium
ATACAGGAACACGGACCGGCTGTAGCCATTCCTGTCTGTAATTTTTTCCAATAAACAAATTCTTGAAAAAACCGCCTGCCATTTGAGAATCCGCCTCAATTGTCACATAGCGACGTCCATTGTCGGAAAGGCTGAAATCGCCAAGCTGTGCATGTGTCCGCTGCAAGAAACATATCATCCCACAGAAAAGAATAACGAAATTCTTCATACGGCAAGCAATCATAACAATTTCGTGCCATAGCTGAGTCATACAACGAGATAACCCCTAAGACTGAATAGAAACTCACTGCTTTAGCAATCGATTCAATTTTTAAAATGGATTTAATTTTCTACGCCTCTGCCCTGTTACACTGACTATTTACGAAAAAGAAAAATAGTAGCTTTAGAAAAACTTTTCATATGATCATCGTTCATGAAACTTTTATCGCCAAACCCGGCAGCGCTTCTAAGCTGGCAAAGTTGTTTAAGGAATCGATGAGTGGAATGCGCGAAGTGGTAAATATCTTAACGGATGTTACAGGCACTTTCAACAAAGTTGTTATCGTGACGAAGTATGAAAGTCTGTCCGAGTACGAGGCAAATTTCGAAAAGTACATGCAGAACAGCGAAGAGCTAAAGAAGATGATGGAAGCGATGAAAGGCTACCACGATCTTTACCAAAGCGGGTCACGCGAAATTTATCGCACCTGGTAATTGGGTGTTGTCAACTATTTGGTCGGGAACGAAGCTGTTGCTTTTAAGTTTCCTTAAGAACCAGGCAATCCAAATCGTGCACGCCGATGCTCTTTTTGGAAAGAAAACCTTCTGCGTATTTGACGCCTATTCTTTTTCCCAGCAGGCGAGCTCTCGATGTTAGTGCGTCCATAAAATCCGGACTTGAAATGTACGTTTGCGGACCATCGGTATCGCCTGAATAAAACTGTGTCTTGTATGCTTTAACGGCTTCTGTTCGTTGATCCCACTCGTCTGTAATATCTATGATAAAGTCAGGTTCATAAAACCGATCCTGAATGTAGTGCAACAAAATTTTTGGTCGCCATTTCTGCTGTTCTCTTCCATCATCTCCCACTGTTTGTATTTTGCTGAGCCCAGATAAAAAGCAAGCATCATAAATCAGCCAACCTGCCCTTCCGTGATCGGGATGCCTGTCCTCCAGAATGTTGCCTATGACAATTTCCGGCTGATATTTTCGCAACGCTTTTACGACCTGTAGCTGATGTTCCTCATCATTTTTAAAAAAGCCATCACGCATCTTTAGGTTTTCACGAACAGCTAAACCCATAATTTTTGCAGCGTCAGCGGCTTCCTGATAACGGGTGGCAATTGTGCCGCGGGTTCCTAATTCGCCTTGGGTGAGATCTATTACGCCAACTTTTTTGCCACGCTTTACTTCTTTAATCAACGTACCCGAGCAGCCAAGTTCCACATCGTCGGGGTGAGATCCGATTGCGAGAATATCCAGTTTCATTGATGCAAGATAATGAAGGTTTAAGGTTACAATTGTACGCTCGGGGTTTTTCGATTTCAAGCTTTGCGTTTGCGCGAAGGCCTTCAGATGCTGCCTGTACTTTAATCACATTTCAGCAATTCATTTGGAACTGCTCTGTGCGGGAAATCTTAAATCTTGAAGTATTATTTGGCTGATCTTCTGCGCAACTTTATTTTTGCTGCCCGTTATCGGATTGAGCTATGGTGTAACGGTAGCACTACAGATTTTGGTTCTGTCTGTCTAGGTTCGAATCCTAGTAGCTCAACAAAAGGATAAGATTTTTATTCTTGTCCTTTTTTATTCCGGAAAGAACAGCCGGCTATGTGCCCATTTTAATGGCACCTGATTTTATTGCAAAATTTCTATTGGCTTTTGAAAGTTACCCTGGTATGATTACGGGTGTTGTACTCACTGGTTTTAAATCCGTCTTCTCCGTGAATTTTTCAGATGTGGTGATTTCATGATCAACAAGGTACATGTCGATTTCACCGACACCTTTTGCATGTATCTTTCCTCTGTAAATACACGCGAATTTATCTTTGACCAACTGATAAGTTGCCGCTGATATATTCACCTGACCCGGTACACCACTGCTCTCCATTCTGCTTGCAATATTTACTGCTCTACCCCAAATGTCATAAGCATATTTCTTTTTCCCCACCACACCTGCTACGACTGCGCCGACGTGCACACCAATTCTGATGTCCCAGGTTTCACTTCCGCGTGCCCTTCGTTGTTCATTGAGCCTATAAACATAATCCTGAATTTCCATTGCTGCTCGCAACATGCGGAACTCATGGTTATCATCGGGTGTGGGAATGCCGCCGGCACACATGTAAGAATCGCCAATTGTTTTGATTTTTTCTAACCTGTGTTTTTCTATAATGTTGTCGAAAGCAGTAAAGCAGTTGTTTAATTCACTAACAAGCACCTCCGGTTCCAACTGATCAGCAATAGAGGTAAACCCCTTAAAATCTGTAAACAGCACCGAAACCTTTGAATAACTTTTTGGAGTTGCGTTGCCAGTAGTCTGCAGTTCAGTCGCAACTTCTGATGGAAGTATGTTCAGCAGGAGCTCTTCAATTTCGGCTTTTTGCCTGTCAAGTACTTTATTAATTTTTGCTTTTTGCCTGTAGTTGCGGAAAATGATGTACGCAATAATCAGAATCAGAAGAAGACCCGCACCGAATGCATTCCTCACCACTGTTTGTCTTTTTAATTCGGTTTCTTTCAGGGCTTTGTCTACAGACAACAAGTTTATTTCTCCTTGTTTCTTTTCCAAATCAAATTCAAACTGCAGACTGTTCAACTTTTTTTGCGACAGTTCGTTGAACAACGTGTCTTTTATCCGATCATAGTTTATCTGGTATGTAAAAGCTTTAGAGTAGCTCCCGAGATTAGCATATGTAAGCGCCATTTGCTGGTATAAATCTTTTAAGACTGGATACGCTTTCTGCTGTTCTGCTATTGTTTCGGCTTGTGTGTAGTAACCAAGTGCTGAGTTGTAGTCTTTGCGATCGATGTAAACATCCGCAATGCCCTGCAGCGAGGGCACTATGTGGTTTTCGTCGAATTTTTTTGCCTGCTCAAGCGCAATCTGGTGTTGGCGAAGTGCTTGCTTGAGGTGACCTTGTTTGCGGTCGATTTTTCCTAATCCATTTAGAGCAAAAGGATTGTTAGCGCCATTGTCTAAACTCAACGCTTTGTTGTAATAGTCTTTAGCTTCTTTGTAAAAATTCTTTGCTTGTGCCTGGTTACTTTTTCTTTCCTCAGACTGTCCTTTTTCGTAATATATTTCCCCAATATTCCCGAGTATAAGAGCCAAGGAGCTTTTATCGCCGCTCTCCTCTGCAATAGGAGCTGAACGCAACAGGTAAGTCAATGCTTTATCCCAGGCTTTTTTGTCGGAGTAGATGCCGCCAATGTTATTTAAAGCAAAAAAGATCCTCAATTTATTATTGGCTTTCTCCGCTATTTTAAGCGACTCGAGATGGTGCTTGAGTGCATTCACTTCGTCTCCCTGTTTGTAAAACACTGCTCCGATATTACCGTGCAAGTTGGCCATTCCGTCAAGATCATTAAGCTTTTGAAACACTCTTAATGACTGCGTCCAAAAGTCGAGTGTCTGCAGGTATTGACCCTGGTAATAATAAGCCAGTCCAATATTTTTCAAAGCAAGTGCTTCTCCTTTTGGAAAGTTTATTTGTTCAGAGAGCTTTTTGGCTTGGGTGTTCAGTTGCACCGACTTTTCGGGTTCGCTGTTGATGAATGTTTTGCTTTCGTCGAGCAATTTATTAACCAACACGGTATCCGATATGAAATCAGTTGTGCTATTTTGACCATTTGCTGTAAATGCGATAAATAAAATGGTGGCTGCCGAGATGAATATTTTGTGATTCATAACTTTCATTTTATTTAAGTTTAAACAGCTGTTTTGCTCAATTTTCAACAACAAGCTTCCGAATGGTGCTACGTTCGTTCTCCTGTAACTTGATTAGGTACAGTCCTGGAGGTAGCGATCGTGTGCTTATGTTTGCGTGATATTTGATACTCTCTAAAACGTTCCCTTTAAATATCTCCATCACCTTTTGCCCTGCTACATTGTACATTACGATTGATGCCTGACCTCCCCTCTGCGTCACAAAGGAAATTGTAGCTCGGGACGACGAAGGGTTTGGATATACTGTCAAATCAGATTCAAGCGAAGTTGTGGGATTAGTGTTTAGCGATGAACTTGTTCTCAACACAACTGATCTGTCGTTAAGATTGCACGCCGTAAAATTATCGTTAGCGCTGTTGCTGCCCGTGTACTGGCTTCCTCCATTGCCACTGCCACCCGGCACCAGGAAGGAGCGCCACGGTAAGGGTGTGCCCGATTTTTCCGTACCATTTATTGTCGTTACACTTCCTTCCGGGGAAAGATCAGAAAGTAAAACGTATGTAGGACTTGATGCTCCTGTTTGATAAGCAGCTAATCCGTAAAACCATTGATCGCTGAAATTTTTATTAGAATAAAAAATTCCTTTGAGAACAGTGTTCGCATTGTTCTGCTTTGTAAAACCAGTTGCAGATGTAACCGTTCCTCCCGAAATGAAAATGTCGGAAGTGCTGCTAAACCCACGGGGAACTTTGGTGACAAACATGTCTTTGGCTGCATCGAAGTATGTTGTCGGCGAACCTACATCGGCGGCGATGATAATACCTCTTTTTATCGGCAGATCTTTTACTGTGGTAGACGAGCTAATGTTGTTGAAAGTGATCTTTCCACCACTAAACATAATATAGTCGCCATCAACTCGTAATTGGCCGCTCACCTTTATTTCAACGTTGAGCCATAGACTGGTTGGTGCAGCTGAAGTAGAGGTAAAGCTGCTAAACTTGCTATGTGTTAATACAGGACAACCTGCATCATTTATCGTCAAGGTGCCAGGAACGAATGTATACGTGTAGTTGGTGGTGGTTAACGTGCCCGATGAAATGTTGATCGCATAGTTGCCGGGCAAACTGTACTGAGTGGCTGTCGTACTCATTGTGGCTGCACCGGAAATGCTACTTGTGACCACCTGACCGTTTTTATCCTTTATATTGTAAGTGAAGGTTGGAAGAACAGCTTCGTAATCTTTACTCTTATTATCGGCGGTTACCGTCAGAGGCGCTTTATTAATTGTGAAATTGGCTCCCACAAATGTGATAGTGTAATTCGCTGCCTGAAGATTTCCAATTGTTATTGAATAAACGCCAGCATTAGCACCTGCTGCACGTGAGAGGGTGCCGGTAAATGTTGGTGTAGAAACAGATCCAATGTAAGTGAAAGTAAGTGCAGGATCCGGGTCGCCATACGTTTTTGAAACAGCATTAGCTGTGACTGTAAGCGTTTTAGCCAGAATTGTGAGATTGGCGGGAACATAGGTAATGGAGTAGTTAGCCCCTGCGGTCAAAGTGCCTTGCCCAATCGCGTAGTTGCCAACATTTTCTCCAGGTGAGCGGCTGAGAGTTCCAGTAAAAGAAGATGCAGCAACATCACCGCTGCTTTTGTATGTAAACACCGGATCAGCATCGCCATAGGTCTTCGTTTTAGCATCAGCAGTAACAGTAATGGCTTTGGGGGTAATCGTCAGCGTCCCGAGATCATAACTAACGTCGAAATTGTCATTTACGAGAACTCCCGGAATTATTTTTTGGGTGCCTACATTCAAGCCCGTTACCATGTGGATACCAAAGGTGGCTCCGAGCCATCCGGTTTGAATTTGCACATCATCTTCATCCACAATAACTGCCGTAGTGTTTGAAGCTGTTGCACCGGCGCCAGAGTTTACCAGCGGTTGCAGTTGACCATTTACTAATTGGACTAATTGACCATTCACTAATTGGACTAATTGACCATTCACAAGCTGCACCAACTGACCATTAACGAGCGGCTGCAGTTGGCCATTCACGAGTTGCACTAATTGCCCGTTCACGAGCGGTACTAGCTGTCCATTTACTAATGGCACTAATTGACCATTTACCAATTGCTGCAGTTGACCGTTAACCAATGCTAACTGACCATTCACTAACGGTACAAGTTGACCATTGACTAATTGCTGCAGTTGCCCATTCACCTGCTTGAGGAACGCGTCATTTCCTACGCTAAATGAGTTCGGTATTTTCACTAATTGATTGTCGCCAACAGAAGTAAATTCTCCGTTTACAAGCTGCACCAATTGACCGTTTACGAGCTGCACCAATTGACCATTTGTTATGGGTTCCAGTTGTTCATTCACCATTCTACCGTTTACCAGCTGCACTAATTGTCCGTTCAAGATTGGAGGCATTGAACCCATGTTTCCATTCACCATTTCCGATAGATAACCGTTGACAACATCCACCGTTTCCACTCTGGCAGATCCATTTTTAATAGATGCTTCGCTAACAATTGCTTTGCCTTTATAGCCCGTAAATGCTACGGTGATATTGGCTGTACCCGCAGCCGTTTTGTAATCATAAACTGATTTTGAAGCAACGTCTGTAACATAAAATACATTGAAGGTATTCGCTGAACCCAACGGTGCCAACTCGCCGTTATTCACAAGAAACTTTCTCGAATTCTTAAGCGCCTGATATGTCACTTTCATGTTCATTCCCCGAATATCATTATACGTTAAAGCGCTTCCATTTGACTGTGTAGCGGAAAAGTTGTTGATAACAGCTAACGCATTATCAGCAGTGTACTTTTTGTGAGACGTTCTAAGTATCTCCTGAATGGCAGTCGTGCTTTGCACATTTGCATACGAAGAAATGTTGTAATCGAATTCGAGATTTGTAAGAGCCTGCCCATAAACCATCGTGCGGCTTTTCGGAACAACGGTAACCGGAAGCTTTGTTATTTGAAGAAATCCGTTTTCAACAGTATAATCGTACTTGCTTAATAGCGTAGCTTCTGTAGTAGGATTCGAATTAGCCGTGCGGGTGGCGGTGGCGCCAAAATTCCCAACATTTGTCAATGCGTTAAGAGTTTCATTATAACTCAACACAACCTTGGACCCGTCAACGCCGATGTCAGCAAGGGTAAGGTTGGTCCCAAATTTTTCATTATGCTGTTGCAGTGTAAGTCCGTTAATCGTAATAGTTGCAGTAAGCGTCGGCACGGGCTCTCCGTATTTTTTTATTTTGTCATCAACTTTAATCTTCACATGGTCTTTTCTCTCGCCATAAAAGGTCAGCGTGTTTGATTGTCCACCGTCCGTTCCATTCGTTCCTTCGTGCGGATCGGTGTAAACCCACAACGGAGGATTGCCGGAAAATTTTGGAATGCTGCCTGAGATAGTATTTAACTCCTGATTGACTGTGGCATTGATCAACTTTCCGTCAAAGTAAAGTTCAGAAGCGCTGGATAGATAATTTCCAAGAACATGAACTGTAAATGCGACTTCGCCTGGAACAACTCCATCATCGTAAGTCAAGCTGTAAATCTGCGGCTTTGGATTGGCAAACTGCCTGATTGCTTTATCAGGCTGCACCAGCCCATAGCCTGCAATTTGGTTTCTGGAAGTACCAGGAATTAGTCCTTGAGGCTCCATTGGTACAGCACTGCTGAATAGATATGGCTTTAGTTGCGCCGGAGTGAGTGTGCCTGAGGTGCCTGTATAATATTTCTTTCTGGCGCTTAACACGAGTGCGGCAGCTGCTGCAGCATGTGGTGCAGCTGCGGACGTTCCGTAAAAATTTTTAAAGATGTCGTTATCAGAACCCGATCCGTCATTATTTAGGCCGATGTCGACCGTTGTATTCACTCCATTAGGTGCTGTAAGGTCGGGTTTCTGAAGTATGGTAACAGAACCGGTACTGCTGTATACAGGTGTGCCTCCAGTTGACGAAAACGAAGCTATAGTCGGCGTTTTTCCATAGCCCGGTGTATTGGACCATAGTACCGCACCTACACTAATGGCATTTGCGGCGTTGGCATGTGCAACTATGGTCGACTTGTCTTCCAATGTCTGACCAGCCGTACCATCCACCATTGAAGCTTCTCCTCTAAAAATTACATACTTGAATTTCGGGTTAACGGCTCCCGGTAAGGTGCCAGCCTTTACTACCATCAACTCAGCATCGATTTCGCTCGTACCCGGCGGAAGTTTAGTCGCGTCTATTCTGAACGACAGCACCTCAATGGGATCACCGCCCAAATTATTTCTGTTGAAACCATACCGGTAACCGGTCGGATCGATTAGGTAGATGTCTAAATCATTTAAGGTGCCCGCTGCTGTTCCCAAAGAATATACTTCGTCCTGCCACTGCAATGCGATTGTGTACTGCCCGGGTTTTAAACGCAGTGTTTGTGATCTTTTGCCAGTTCCAAAGTCATGGGCGTAAACGCCTGACGCTACTTCAACGCCGGGTGTGAATGTGCTCGTGTATGATTTCTGACCAAAATTGCCGGCTGACGTGAAGTAAGTAACGCCAGCAGCTGTGGCGATGTCAACAGCTTGTGTAATAATGCCCTTTTTAAAGAAAGGTTCTGTGATGTATGTTACGTCGTCAACTATCACGTGACAACCCGCATCTTTCAGTTGAATTACGCCGTATGCACAATCTCCGGCACTAATGAATCCCGTCCTGAAGGCTAAAGAAGATTTTGGCGCCAGATCGTGTGCTATTTCCATCATGGCTCTGCCCTCATCGGAACGTGAACCATAAATAGCAGGATAGTCTTGAATTACAGTAACTGTTTCAGTACCTGCTTTACCGGGAAGATCGTCGTTATTGATTCCCGTTTGTGCACCATTCTTGTTGTTGTAGCTATCTGAAATTACGCCAATCTTGATGCCTTCACCGTATGTATCAAAGCCGCCCCTTGCAAGATGTGCTTCTATGGAGGTGTCCCCCGCTGACGTGGTAATACCTACGTTACCTACCGGCTGATACACCGGGCGAATGTGATTGACGACTGTCGCAAGATCCGGATCATTTAAGGTCAATAGATCTGCTATTGGGAAAACCCCCGTTATCAGTTGCGGGTTGATGCCGTTTGGAATTGTGTCCGTCAAACCCTTCGCAAGAAGTTTTGTTCGCGCCTGCTGCTCATACCCAATTATAGCAACAGCTTCAATCAGAACTTTCGTGTCATTTCCCAGAATAACGAGGTAATTCTTTCCTTCTTCTATATTTTGACTCAGATATCTAAGCTCAGTACCAATCAGATCTACTTCTTTGCCACACGGATTATAATTTATGGGAGCGAAAGGAGAAATGTATGTAACGGTTACGCTACTCGCCGCCATTATTCCGCAGCTATTGTAAGCTTCAAGGGTATAGATGCCGGCCATCGTTGCAGTCACTGTTCGGGTGCTACCTACCATTTCCAATTGACAGTTCCGTATCGTCGTCCATTTGAATTCCGTGCCGACGGTGTTTGCACCGCCAATGGTGACACCCGTTTGTGGAAATGGGAATGATTTTGCAGGACCCGCATCTGCAACGGGTGCCGGCTCGGTGCATAGCAGCGGCGAATAAGTAACACTTACACCGCTTTGAACAAATACGGATTTCGCACTTATTAGAGCACCTACAATTTTTGATTCACTTGATCCATTTCCTACATCAATATTTCCATTGTAAGCTATGACGGTTCCTAACCATGTAGATTGATTATTACCGGAAGCGCCGTTAGTGATTGTCCACGCATCTCCGTTTTGTGTGGCGCCATCTCCCAAAACCTGCATCAAAATTCGACTGGCAAGGTCTGAGGGTGAGGGATTGCTGTTGTTCAATCTCAGATTCAGGTAATCAATACTGATTTTGTAAAGGGCTGCATCACCTTTGACGAAGATGCGGAACAATTTGTTTGTCTCTCCTTTAAAATCAAATACAAAACGGTTAGAGTTTCCTGAATTGTTAATCGCATCAAAAACGTAATCACCTGCACCTCTGAATGTAACGGTTTTGCTGCCCGTGAGTGTAATTGACCCCCACGTACCAGGGGTTATATCACCACCGGTTACATTAGTTGTAGTAACCGCTCCTGCATTCGGAACTAGTGGAGGCCCCAACTGTGGTAATGTTGGTAAAGACGGCTGCGTGAAAGAATAGACCGCACCCGGCGAAGGATTAGGTCCAACGTAGGTGCCCGAAGTTGTGATGGTGCCACTTACTGAACCACTATTAATCACTATGTTTCCTTCAGAGGAAATATTACCATCGACGAACGCATTAGAACGCAACCTGATTACAGTGGCTGAAGAATTTTCTGCATTGGCTGCCGTAATGCTACCTTTTACTGAGCTGCTATTCGTTAGATCGATTGTGCCATTACTGTGCATGTTGCTGTTGAAAGTTCCGGTGCCACTGCTTCTTACAATACCACCGGTTCCAATTCTCCCGCCAATTGTACTGTTAGAGCTGCCGAATTGCACAGCGTCTTTACCGAACAGCACAAAATCCCGTATGTTAAGCTGCTGCGCCTGCAAAGCAGCATTGAGAAGCAATAAACAGGAAATGACAAACAGCAGTCTCTTTGAACCTTGAATTCTCATGTTGGTTTATGTTATATGTTTCCCGTCCGGTATTAAATACCATCGCACCAGCGGTAATTCAACAAGGAGTAACACGGAAACAACTGTTCACAGTGGAGTATTCGGAGGGTTCGAAAAGCAGTAGTTTGCCACAGTAAAAACGGTTTAAGCTCTAAATAGGGAGAAGGAAAACTAATGGTAAACCATTATTTCAGGATGAAAATACCATATTAATTTTTAATACAAGTACCTTTTGTCAAATTTTCAATTTGTTTCGACAAGTAATTATGATATACTCATCAGCTAATCTGCTTTTTGAGGTACATGAACCTTAAGTTCTGCAGCAAACAATCGTCCAATAGCAGGAGATCCTGCAAATTGTCGCTGCTTAACATCAAACACGTTTGTGACATTTACTGCATTGATTCCGGCTTTTATATTAGAATATTGATCCCGTTTTTCGTTATCAAGATTTTTTAAACCGGAATTACCATCTGCATGACTGCATCAATTGCGATTAGCTGCTGCCTCTTGGAGAATAAAAAATGAAAAGTATATCAACCGGCAGATATTGTACTTTAGTGTCCCTCATGAAAATCATACATCAAGTACATCCACAGGACTTTATCGGATACTCCACGCAACAGATCAGAGACAATTTTTTGTTGCAAGATTTGGTGCAGCCTGACAAGATTGAATGCGCTTACACACATTACGATCGAATGATTGTTGGCGCAGCATATCCGGTAGGATTGTCGTTACAATTGCAGACTTACGACCAGTTAAAAATGCCACATTTCCTCACACGCAGAGAAATGGGTATTATCAACATCGGAGGCTGCGGTATTGTGTCTGTTGACGGTGAGAAATATGCCATGGAGAAGTTCGACTGCCTTTACATCGGAAAAGGCAAGGAGGAAATTATCTTCAACCAATCTAACGACGGCGCTAAGTTTATTTTCTTTTCTTGTCCTGCTCATCAGGAATATCCTACCCGGTTAATGAAACCCGCCGATGCGCTGCCGGCGGAACTCGGCAGTCTTGAGAACAATAATCACCGCACCATCAATAAATACGTTCATAACGATGGAATAAAAAGCTGCCAACTAGTAATGGGTGTCACGACTTTTAAACATGGAAGCATTTGGAACACCATGCCTCCACATACACATGATCGCCGTTCTGAGCTGTATTTTTATTTCGATCTTGCTAAAGGTCAGCGCATCATTCACTTTATGGGTGAACCGCATGAAACAAGACACATCTTTTTGAATAACGAAGAGGCAGTCGCATCACCGCCGTGGAGCATTCACTGCGGAACTGCTACCGGCAATTATTCTTTTATTTGGGCAATGGCAGGTGAGAATATGGAATTCACAGATATGGATGCTGTAAAAATTGAAGATCTGAGATGATTGATTTTAGCGTAGATAACAAGCTGGCTTTGGTAACCGGCTGCAGGCGCGGAATTGGAATGGCGATAGCAGTGGCACTGGCAGAAGCTGGTGCGGATATTATTGGCGTGAGCCACTCAATGCCCGCATCTGCAAGTGAAGTGCAGCAGGCAGTGGAAGCAGCGAATAAAAAATTTTATCCCTATCAGGCGGATTTCGGCGATAGAAAATCGCTGTATGATTTCATTGAAAAAGTTAGAGCCGATCATCCACGCATCGATATTCTCGTAAACAATGCAGGAAATATCTTACGCAATGCTGCCGCAGAACATTCCGATGCCTATTGGGATTCAATCATTAACATAAATCTGAATTCTCAATTCATCCTTACACGTGAATTGGGAAAGCGGATGGTGGAACAGCGCTCTGGCAAAATTGTTTTCACCTGTTCGTTACTTTCATTTCAGGGCGGCATAAACGTGCCCGGATATGCTGCAAGCAAAGGAGCTGTTGCATCGCTGTTGAAAGCTTTTGCGAATGAATGGGCTCAATACGGCGTCAACGTGAACGGAGTGGCGCCCGGTTACATTGCGACAGATAACACTGCTGCTTTAAGAGAGGATGCAGACCGAAGCCAGTCAATACTTGCTAGAATTCCTGCAGGCCGGTGGGGTACACCTGAAGACATCGCAGGCGCATTCGTGTATCTTTCTTCTCCTGCTTCTGATTATGTGAATGGGACGATCCTCACCGTTGATGGCGGGTGGATGGGACGGTAATCCTGAAATTCTCTGATGTCGGAAATTGCAGACCGACAAATTAATCACCTATTCTCCTACAATTTTATACTTGGGCACTAAAGCCTTCATCACTACCCAACCGATCAAATACGCTACAGCACAAATAGAAAAGATGATGAAGTAACCGGCGGGCTTTCCCTGAAAACCCAAAAGGGTCATTTGCGTTTCATCTGCATAGGTGAATAAAGCGCCTGAGCCTTTGTTGATAAAAAATGAACCAATCCCACCAGCCATTCCACCAATGCCGGTAACGGTGGCTACAGCAGCTTTGGGAAACATATCACTCACAGTCGAAAAAATATTCGCTGACCACGACTGATGGGCAGCACCTGCGATGCCGATAATGAGTACGGGAATCCAAACACTAATGTGGCCTAACGGCTGCGCAAGTAACGCAAGCAACGGGAAAAACGCGAAAATCAACATAGCCTTCATTCGTCCTTCATATGGATTCATCCCTTTTTTTTCTACAAACCAAGTGGGCAGCCATCCGCCGATGATTGACAATAAAGTAATAGCGTAAAGAACAGTGAGCGGCAGCGAACTTTGGGTGGCACTCAATCCGTGAATGTCTTTTAAATATGCAGGCGTCCAGAATAAATAAAACCACCACACACCGTCCGTCATAAATTTACCGAACGCAAAAGCCCACGTTTGCTTGTACTTAAAAGCATCTGCAAACGACACCTTCTTTTCTGTTGCAATCACCGGCTCACCGACAGGATCGTGAGAGACAATATCCTGCTGAATATATTCCAGTTCCCGTTTGTTTACTCTTCGGTGCAGTTCCGGCTTTTTGTACATGTAGTTCCAGAAAAACATCCATATAAATCCTGATGCCCCAATGAGAATGAAAGCCATTTCCCAGCCCCAGGCTCTTGCAATAAATGGAATGGATAGAGGAGCTACCATGGCACCCACCGTGGCACCTGCATTGAAAATGCTGGTCGCATAAGCACGATCTTTTTTCGGAAAGTATTCCGCAGTGGTTTTAATGGCTGCAGGAAAGTTTCCAGCTTCGCCAAAGGCGAGAACGAAACGTGCAAAAATGAAAAGCGAAACACTGGTGGAGGTAATCAGCGCCGCATCGCCAACAGTTGCAATTGACTGCTTAGCACCTTCAAATCCGACGAGCCAGTTGCCCGTCAGTATACCTGATGTTGCAATGCCGCAAAACGCATGAATACAGGCACCGATGCTCCAAATGGCAATAGCCCACAGAAACCCTTTTTTTGTATCCATCCAATCTACAAAACGTCCGGCGAACAACATGGACACTGCATAGAAGATTGAAAACAAGGCGGTAATTGTTCCGTAGTTATTGTCGGACCAGTGAAATTCCGGAACCAGATAGTCCTTCCATGTCAGCGAAAGCACCTGGCGGTCCAGATAGTTGATAGTAGTGGAGAAAAACAGCAATGCGCAGATGTACCACCGGTACTTACTAATTGGTCCGTTGAATTTTCCCGCGTCGGTAATTTTAGTTTGATGCTCCATCCTAAAAGTTTGTTGTTGCTTCTAAATTATTCACGCACCTCCTTTATCAGTTGCAAAGCTTTCAAAGTGCTGTTTTTTACTCCTTCATAATCTCTGTTCTCCAGTGCGGCCTTCGTAATCAATTTACTACCCATTCCGACAGCACAAACTCCTGCTTTAAACCATCCACGCAAATTATCTTGTTCGACCTCCACACCGCCTGTTGGCATAAACAAGAGATCCGGAAACAGTTCCTTAACCGCACTCAAAAAAGCAGGTCCCAAAATATTACCGGGAAATAACTTCACCAGCTTTGCTCCAAGCTGTTCGGCGCGGATGATTTCAGACGGAGTCATGCAGCCCGGCACCCACATTATGTCATCCTTGGTGGCAACGTTCACTACATCTTCCACAAGTCCCGGGCTGATAATGTAATCAGTTCCGGCATCGATGAAGGCACGTGCTGCATCTGCATTTTTAATGGTGCCGACGCCCAAATACATTCCGTGCAACTCTGTGTCGCAGACCTTCCGCATTGCTTTGAAATTCTTTAGCGCAGCTTCACCACGATTTGTGTATTCAACGGTACGGATGCCCGCAGCATACAATGCCCGCAACACTTCCACGCTTACCTCAGCGTCTTTGTAAAAAAACAACGGAAGCACGCCTTGCTGAGAAATCAGTTTTATTATTTCGTCTGTCTTGATCATGATCGTTGAAAAAATTATTTTTTAATCCAAGCTGTAGTGATTTATTAAACTTCGGTTCCCGCTGTACGGGACTCGTGTACTGCACCGATTCTATTCAAATATTTTCACCAGATTGAAACATACAACATTCTACTTACTATCGCTGTACTCTCCCACTCGCGTCACCCTTCATCAAATCTTTTACTTCACTCAATGTTGCATGGTTTAGATCACCGGGAATCGTGTGCTTCAGCGCAGATGCCGCTACTCCAAATTCAGCAGCATCTCGCATAGGCATTCCCGTTACCAAACCATAAATCAACCCACTTGCAAATGAATCACCACTGCCGACGCGGTCAATAATGCGTACCTCATACTTGCGTGTATGGTAAAATTCGCTTCCATCATACACCAATGCACTCCAGCCATTGTCGCTTGCACTATGACTTTCACGCAAGGATGATGCAATGTATTTAAACCCGAATTTTTCCTTCATTTGCCTGAATACATCCCTAAAGCCTTCGAGGTTCAATTCACCCCTTGTTACGTCTGTGTCTTTAGCTTTGAAGCCGAGCGTTGTGTCTGCATCTTCTTCATTGCCGATGCATACATCAACATATTGACAAAGCCTTGTCATCACTTCTCTTGCTTTTTCCTTACTCCACAATTTCTTGCGGTAGTTCAGATCAATACTAGTTGTGATCCCTTTTTCTTTTGCTGTTTTCAATGCCACTTCCGTGAGCCATGCAGCTTTGTCGCTTAATGCCGGCGTAATACCGGTCGTGTGGAACCAATCGGCATTTTCGAATATTGTATCGAAATCAAACTCCCCCGGATCAACGTCGGCGATAGATGCACCTGCACGGTCGTAAATCACTTGAGAAGCACGCATTGCTGCGCCAGTCTCAAGAAAATAAATACCAAGGCGGCTGCCGCCGCGGGCAACAAATTGCGTATCCACACCGTACCTGCGCAAATGGTTAATTGCCGATTGACCTATGGCATTGTCCGGAACTTTTGAAATGAATGTGCCATTTAGTCCGTAATTACAAAGCGCAGCAGCAACGTTGGCCTCACCGCCGCCATAGGTTACATCAAACGAATCTGCCTGAACAAATCTCTTGTAGTCAGGCGTTGACAGCCTTAACATTATTTCTCCGAGTGTTACAACTTTCTTTGACATTATTCTTCTTTTATGATCAACGGGAATCTAAAATCAACGGCTTTAAGCAACTGACGATTTAAGATCTCCGATTGAAGTTTTTGCTTCGTTCCAATTAAAATAATTACTAGCGTTATGATAGCAGATGTCCCGAATAATTTTTCCGGTCCATTCTATATCGCTCGGCAACTCGCCATTTTCGATTTCCTCTCCAAACAGGTTGCAGAGGATCCGACGAAAATATTCGTGGCGAGGGTAAGAAAGAAAGCTTCTGCTGTCGGTAAGCATTCCCACAAATCTGCTGAGCAGTCCCATATTGGAGAGGGCATTTATTTGCCTGGTCATCCCATCTTTTTGATCAAGAAACCACCACGCAGAACCAAATTGTATTTTTCCGGCAATTGAACCGTCGTTGAAGTTTCCGATCATTGTAGCCATCAACTCATTGTCAGCGGGATTGAGATTGTATAAGATTGTCTTTGCAAGATTATTGCTCGTGTCTAATCTATTCAGAAACTTAGCCATTGCTCTACCTTGTGAAAAATCACCAACGCTGTCCCATCCTGTGTCGGCGCCGAGTTGTTTCATCATTCGTGAGTTGTTGTTGCGCAACGCACCGAGATGATACTGTTGGACCCATCCTTTTTCAGCATCCCATACAGCAAAAACGTACAGCATTGCAGATTTGAACTTCAGGTTTTGCTCTCTTGTAAGTTCCCTTCCTGATCGAATTACATTGAAAGCATTTTCAATTTGATAATCAGTATAGTCCTCGGCATAAATTTGCTCAAGCCCATGATCAGAAACAGAGCATCCCATGTCGGCGAAGAAGTCGTGCCGTGATTTCAGGGCATCCAAATACTCTGTGTAAGATGAAATAGATGTGTCGCTTGCTGCTTCAAGCTTCGCAACATACCGGTTAAATTCAACAGCATCATCTACGTTCATCGCCTTGTCGGGACGATAGGCTGGCAAAATCTTTATTTCAAATGCATCTTCTTTTATTTTTTGATGATGCTCGAGTGAATCAACCGGATCGTCGGTGGTGCAAACGACTTTTACATTCATTTTGCGCAGGAGGTTGCGTACAGAGTATTCTTGTGTTTGCAGCTTTGCAGAGCATTCGTTGTAGATACGTTCTGCATTATTTCCATCGAGAAGATCTTGAACATCAAAGTACCGGCGCAATTCCAGGTGCGTCCAGTGATACAACGGATTGCGCAACGTATATGGCACCGTCTCCGCCCACTTTTTAAATTTTTCAAAATCCGGCTTGCCCCCGGTGCAGTAGCTTTCATCCACACCATTGGTGCGCATGGCTCTCCATTTATAATGGTCGCCGTATAGCCACACTTGAGTAAGGTTTTGGAACTGTTTGTCTTCGGCAATTTGCTCCGGTGGAAGATGGCAGTGGTAATCAATAATCGGCATCTGCTCCGCATACTCGTGATATAGTTGCTGCGAAGTTTTAGTGTTTAGCAAAAAGTTTTCGTCGAGAAATTTTTTCATCACCGTCTTTTATAAAGAAACCCCACGTTTCCATGGAATAAAATCATCCTGATTTAACTGCACCGCCTTCGGAATCACTTCGCCACTTGCAGCTTTTATGCAATACTCCAATATCTCCTCGCCCATTTGTTCGATTGTCTTTTCACCGTCGATAATTGGTCCGGTGTCAATGTCAATGATGTCCTTCATGCGCCTGGCAAGTTTTGTATTTGTTGCCAGTTTAATTGTTGGGCAAACGGGATTGCCGGTTGGCGTGCCGAGCCCCGTCGTAAACAAAATCAAAGTCGCGCCTGATGCTGCTTTGCCGGTTGTGGCTTCAACATCATTTCCCGGAGTGCACACCAAATTCAATCCGGGTTTGACAGCCGGCTCAGTATAGTCCAACACGTCAACAACAGGAGATGTTCCACCTTTTTTTGCTGCGCCTGCACTTTTAATGGCATCAGTAATCAATCCGTCTTTTATATTGCCGGGAGAAGGATTCATGTGAAAACCTGAACCTACGCGGCTTACAATTTCTTCATAGCTTTTCATCAGGTGCATGAACTTCCTCGCAACCGGTTCATTTACCGAACGGTCTACAAGCTGCTGCTCTACACCACAGAGCTCAGGGAATTCGGCGAGCAAAACTTTTGCACCAAGCGCCACAAGTAGATCTGAACAATACCCAACGGCGGGGTTTGCGGATATACCGCTAAAACCGTCACTGCCTCCACACTTTACTCCAACACACATCTTGTCCAACGACGCAGGTTTTCGTTCCAGTTCATTGATTGCAACCAAGCCTTCGAACGTCTTCTTGATAGCTTCCGAGATCAGTCTTTCTTCGTTGCCTATTTGCTGTTGCTCGAATATGTAAAGCGGTTTCTCGAAATTTGGATTTCGATCTTTCAAGTCTTTTACAAAATCATTTATCTGCAAATTTTGGCAGCCTAAACTCAACACTGTTATACCTCCCACATTCGGATGATCGGCGTAAGCTGCAAGTAATTTGCTCAAAATCGCCGCATCCTGCCGAATGCCGCCGCAACCACCCTGATGGTTCAGAAACTTAATGCCATCAACATTCTTAAAAATCCTGTTTTGCTGACTTGGTTCCGGAAGTAAATCAACAGATTCGATCTGTTCTCCAGTTTTAAGAGCCTTAACAAGGTTGTGTGTAAACTGCTTGTACTTATCTGTAATAGCATATCCAAGCTCATTGTGCAGAGCCTCGCGGATTACGTCCAAATTTCTATTCTCACAAAAAACAGTGGGAATAAAGAGCCAATAATTCGCTGTTCCCACACGGCCATCAGACCGGTGGTAACCCTTGAACGTCCTTTCTTTGAACTTTGAAATATCCGGCGGTTGCCACTGATAATTTACTCCCCGATAGTCATACTTATCTGCAGCATGCTTTACATTTTCTGTTGTCATCAAGCTACCGGTTGACACAAAATATTGCGCCTTGCCAACCAACACTCCATACATAATCACCTCGTCGCCTTCATTCATGTCCACCGCGAAAAATTTATGCTTGGCAGGAATATCGTCAATAAGCTTATAGTCACTTCCGCCGTATGAAACAATGTCGCCGCGGCGAAGGTCTTGCAGCGCCACAATTACATTATCGTTTGGATGCACTTTCAATACATTCATGCTACAACTTTATTCATTGTATGTTCTGCAACTTCTTTGACGGAAGATTGCAACATGCTATTTAACTTACCGGAGACCGCTTCAGCAAAGCCGGGCAAGTTGTTCAAATTCTCGCCCCAGTAAGCTGTATCGCCTAACACTTCCTGCACCAATGCTGCCGAAGACAATGCTGTCCATCGTTGGTAAAATATTTCAGCCAGATCATCCTGAATCAAATATGATCGACCGTTCAATTCGCCATAGTATTTGCCATCTTTCATTG
>JAEZJD010000217.1 GCA_023436425.1 Bacteroidota bacterium
CGGTTGGCCAATTCGGGGACGCACAAACTATCCTTTGCTCTTCGACCGACAATACAAACCAAAACCTGCTTTCTACAAAGTGATTGAAGCGAAAACAGGTAACACTGCAAACAAACCACTTTAATCACCATTATCAATCATCTTTCAAAATATTAAAATGCAAAGTGCACAGCAGAAATCCGGCATCCAAATAGAAAGTGCTAAAACAATAGCAGCACCCCGAACAAAACTTTCGGTTGTAGAAAAAGTTGGATACAGTCTAGGCGACCTCGCCGCTAATCTTGTATTTCAAACATTGGTGACATGGATCGCCTACTACTATTTAAATATTTACGGATTAAAACCTGAACACGCATCTGCATTAACGCTTGTGGTAGGTTTGGTTGCAGCGTTCGCATTCAATCCTATCATGGGGGCAGTGGCGGACAGAACACGAACCCGCTGGGGAAAATTCAGGCCGTGGATTTTGTGGACTGCCGTTCCGCTGGGAGTGATATCCTTGCTGGCATTTCGAACGCCGGATTTTTCCTACCAGGGAAAGGTGATTTATGCCGTCGTCACGTACGCCTTGCTGCTGCTGCTTTATGCCGCAAACAATCTTCCATATTCAGCATTAAGTGGAGTGATTACCGGCGACATGAAGGAGCGCAACAGCATCGGTTCTTACCGTTTTGTAGCTGTAATGTTTGCCCAATTCTTTGTGCAGGTGTTCATGTACAATTTCATTATAAAGGCCGGCGGCGGCACCACTGATGAAGCAAAAGCGATTGGTATTGCCAAGGTAATGACGGTTCTGGCAATCATCGGTACGGTGATGCTGATTATCTGTTTTTTAACGACAAGAGAAAGAGTAATTCCGAAGCCGGAACAGAAGTCAACCCTGAAAGAAGATCTGAATGATTTAGGAAGAAATAAGCCGTGGGTAATCATGCTTATTGTCACCACCCTTATATTCATCACGCTTGCGATGAAGGGTGGCTCTTATGTCTATTATTTTGAAAACTACGTTGACAAAGAACAACTGGGTCGTTTTTTAGAACCATTCAAAAAATTTCTTCCAACTTTTGAAAATGATACGTCACTCGGCTTGGGAGTATTTAACGGTGGCGGCATCTTAGTTGGTTTAATAGGAATTATGATCTCACAGTGGTTTGCCAATAAGTACGGTAAGCGTAATTCGTTTATGGCATCACTGCTCATTTCAACATTATTTATTCTGTTTTTTTACTTTTTTCCACCCAAATCAATTGGGCTGATTTTCGGCTCGCAGGTTCTCCACGGATTTTTTTATGGAATCAGCACGCCAATATTGTGGACGATGATCGCGGATGTAGCCGACTTCAGTGAATGGAAAAACAACAGGCGGGCAACAGCCATTATTTTCTCAGCAATGATGGTTGGGTTAAAAGCAGGTCTCAGTGTTGGAAGTTCTTTAGTGGCGTGGATCCTGGGACAATACAACTACGTTGCAAACAGCACAACCGGACAAACAGAAAGCGCAATTCACGGAACGAAAATGTTGATCAGTGTTTTTCCCGCGATACCGTTTCTCGTTGCTGTCGCACTTCTTTTCTTTTACGAAATAGATAAGAAGAAAGAAATACAGATTGAAGCAGACTTGAAACATCGCCGTAGTTCTTAAAATAAAACTTAGAACCTCAATCTTAACAATCCTAATTATGCCAGAAGATTCAATAGAAAACATTGACTTTGAAGAATTAAATAAGCGATCAATCTCGCAACCCATTGTTACGGACATGTACATTGCTGATCCGTCGGCACATGTTTTCGATGGCAAAATCTACATCTACCCTTCACACGACATTGAAGCAGGAATTCCCTTCGACGATTTGGGAAGCCATTTTGCGATGAAAGATTATCATGTGTTGTCAATGAACTCACCTGAAGATGCACCTGCTACCGATCATGGAGTAGCATTGCATGTGAATGATGTTCCATGGGCTGAACGTCAAATGTGGGCACCTGATGCAGCTTATAAAGACGGCAAATATTACCTGTATTTTCCGGCAAAAGACTATGACGGCATTTTTAGAATTGGCGTAGCGATAAGTTCATCTCCGACTGGTCCTTTTACTCCACAGCCCCAAGCCATTAAAGGAAGCTTCTCCATTGATCCGGCTGTTTTCAAGGATGATGATAGCAACTTTTATATGTATTTCGGCGGCATTTGGGGAGGTCAGCACCAACGGTGGAGAACAGGTTCGTTTAAAGCAGAAGGCGAAGGTCCGCTGGAACATTTACCAGCCGACAATGAGCCTGCACTTTGTCCCAGGGTGGCGAGGTTAACAGATGATTTGTTGGAGTTTGCAGAAGCTCCTCGCGAAGCAATTATTGTTGACGAAAATGGAGAGCCGCTCTTGCAGGGCGACAATTCGCGCCGCTTTTTTGAAGCATCATGGATGCATAAATACAATGGCAAATATTACTTCTCCTATTCCACGGGCGATACACATTTTATTTGTTATGCAATTGGCGACAACCCATATGGACCCTTTAGGTACACGGGAAAAATTCTCGAACCGGTTGTCGGTTGGACAAGTCATCACTCAATCATTGAATTCGGAGGGAAATGGTATTTGTTTTATCATGATTCCAGTCTGTCGAAAGGTGCAACACATCTGCGATGCGTAAAGGTCACTGAGCTGCGCTACAACGAGGATGGAACGATTCAAACTATTACTCCGTACGGTGAAAAATAGAATGATGTGAAACCATTTTTGGCAATAGCGTTTTTGCTTTTTTCAATTAGCTCGCAAGCGCAGGTAAGATTACCACAGCTGATTCGCGACAGCATGATTTTGCAACGTGATGCTGCAATTAATGTATGGGGATGGGCTGCGGCGGGTGAGAAAGTGAAGATCTCTTTCAAAGGGAAAAAATACAACGCAATAACAGGTGCCGACGGCAAATGGAAGACAACAATTAATGCATCAAAAGCAGGCGGACCATACATCATGAACATTGATGCAAGCAATCACATTACACTGAAAGATATTTTAGTTGGTGATGTATGGTTATGCGCCGGACAATCAAACATGGTGCATCAGATGAGTTTGCACAGCGAACGGTACGCAGCAGATATTGCGAGTGCAGATTACCCGCAGATCCGACAGTTCTGGGTTCCAAATACAACCAATCTGCAAGCGCCACAAACTGATTTACCTTTTGGTTTTTGGAAATCGGCAAATTCAACAGACGTACGCGACTTTTCTGCAGTTGCTTATTTTTTTGCAAAAGCACTTTTTGAAAAATATCAAGTACCGATTGGGTTAATAAATGCAAGTTGGGGCGGCACACCAATTGAAGCCTGGACCAGCGAAGAAGGTCTGAAAGATTTTGCCGCTATTATTCAAAAAATCCAAAAGAACAAAGACACTGCCTACGTCAACGGCGTCAATCGTTCAGCACAACTCGAAACCGCAAAACGACCGCAGCCTCAGGACAAAGGCATGTTGGAACCGGTGAAATGGTACGAGGCAACTTACGCGGTACACGGTTGGCGCAACATAATGGTTCCGGGGTACTGGGAAGATCAGGGAGTAAGAAATTTAGATGGCGTTGTTTGGTACAGAAAAGAATTGGAAGTGCCTTCCTCAATGGCAAATGCTGCAGCAAAAATCGCACTGGGACGAATTGTTGATGGCGATGTTGTGTACGTAAATGGAAAGGAAGTTGGAAATACAACTTACCAATATCCGCAAAGAAGGTACACTGTGCCTGCGGGTGTTTTGAAGCCGGGCAAAAATGTAATTGTTGTTCGTGTATTCAACTACGGTGGCAAGGGCGGCTTCGTTCCGGACAAACCATACTACCTCACCGCCGGAAAAGACACTGTTGATTTAAAAGGTGTTTGGCAATATAAAGTTGGAGATGCATTCGTTCCCCAAAAACCTGTTGAAACTATTGCACAGCAAAACCAACCAACTGCTTTGTTCAACGCCATGGTGGCTCCGCTGACTAACTACAACATCAAAGGATGTTTATGGTATCAGGGTGAAAGCAATATTGGTAATGCCAACGATTACGAAAAGCTATTACCTGCGCTGATCAGTGATTGGAGAAGACAGTGGAAAAGTAATTCGCTTCCATTTTTATTTGTTCAACTGCCCAACTTCGACGATAATCAATACTTACCAACGGAAAGTCCGTGGGCTGTTTTGCGTGAAGCGCAGCGAAAAACGTTGACTGTTCCGCATACAGGAATGGCTGTCACTATCGACTTAGGAGAGTGGAATGACATTCATCCCGATAGAAAAAAAGAAGTTGGCGACCGGCTTGCCTATGAAGCGATGAGAGTTGCTTATGGCGAGAAAAATGTTCCTGCAAGTCCGCTGGTGCAATCAGCAACACGAGATGGTAATAAAATCATCCTGACGTTCTGCAATGTCGGCGATGGATTAACCGTAAACGGTAGAGGCGAGCTCGCAGAATTTGCAATCGCAGCTGCTGACAAAAGATTTGTTTGGGCAACTGCCAAAATCGAAGGTGATAAATTGTTTGTGTGGAACGACGCTGTTTCTGCCCCAATGTATGTTCGTTATGCCTGGTCCGATAATCCGGTGAATCCGAATTTGTACAACAAAGACGGATTGCCTGCATCTCCTTTTCAAATTCAAGTTGAACCCAATGCGAAATAAAAATTTACTTCTGCTGCCCGCTATCGTCTTTTCACTTACAACAAAGGCACAAAACAGGATTGTAATTGATGCAGCCAAAGCAAAAGATACTATCAGTCGCCACATCTATGGTCACTTTGCAGAGCACTTAGGCCGCTGTATTTACGGAGGTTTTTATGTGGGGGAAAAGAATACCACTATTCCTAACACACATGGTGTTCGCAACGATGTGATTGCAGCTCTGCGCAAATTAAAAATTCCAAACCTACGATGGCCAGGTGGCTGCTTCGCAGATACATATCACTGGAAGGATGGCATTGGACCAAAAGAGAGCCGTCCGAAAATTGTAAATGTGTGGTGGGGCGGCGTTACTGAAGACAACTCTTTCGGTACGCACGATTTTTTGAATATGTGCGAATTACTCGGCGCTGAGCCTTACTTGTCCGGCAACGTCGGAAGCGGCACCGTGCAGGAACTTGCCGATTGGGTGAACTACGTAAACTTTTCCGGTGAAAGTCCGATGACTAACGAGCGCACAAAAAACGGTCGCGAGAAACCATGGAACGTAAAATATTGGGGTGTCGGTAACGAAGCGTGGGGCTGCGGTGGCAACATGCGACCTGAATACTATGCAGACATTTACCGCAAGTATGCCACGTTTATGGGTGGTGGAATTTTTCGCATTGCATCAGGTGCTGCATCATCTGATTACAACTGGATGGAAGTGTTGATGAAGAATGTTCCCTCGCATC
>JAEZJD010000277.1 GCA_023436425.1 Bacteroidota bacterium
ATGCACAAAGATACCGGCGCGGGCTACAAATCGCAATGGCAAAGGGAAATACAACTATTCTTTAGATAATTTGTAGACCGTTTTGGATGTAAACGTTTCGTCGGGCAGCAACACTGTCGATGGAAATCCCGGCTGATTCGGCGAGTCTGGAAAATGTTGTGTTTCCAGGCAAAAAGCTGTTCGGAATTCATCTTTTACCCCACCTTTTACTCCGTTCTCCCCTTTCATAAAATTGCCTGAGTAAAACTGCATGCCTGGCTGAGTCGTATATACTTCAAGCACAATCCCTGTTTTATCACCCACGGCTCGTGCAGCAAATACGTCTGGATCGGTGTGCAGAACATAATTGTGATCGAAACCATTTGCAAACTGCAATTGCTCAACATTCTGATTTATGTCCTCTCCTATTGTTTTCTCAATACGGAAGTCAAGCGGAGAATTGTCAACTTTCATTACCTGACCTACTGGAATAAGGCTTTCATCGATTGGTGTGAAATGATCAGCGTTGATTTGCAACCGGTGCTGAAGAATGTCGCCATTTCCCTGTCCATTTAAATTGAAATAACTGTGATTAGTTAAGTTAATTATGGTTGCTTGATCACTTTGTGCTGCATACTCAATTATCAATTCGTCCTCAGTTGTCAACGAGTACGTCAAGGTTACTGCCATGTTTCCAGGATAGCCTTCCTCTCCGTCCCGCGATATATATTCCAACTGCAATGTCCGGTCGTTTGAGGCCAAAACAGTCCACACGCAGTTGTGAAAGCCTTTCCGTCCGCCATGCAAATGATTGGGAGGATTATTTACCGGTAGCTGATACTCGTTTCCGTCAATGATAAATTTTCCATCGGCAATTCTGTTCGCGAACCTTCCGATTGTAGCACCATAATATGGGTCTGTCGCGTTCAGATACCCGTCAAGCGAGTCAAATCCCACAACAACGTCAACCTCGTTGAATAACCATTCTACTACCCTTGCGCCATAATTAGTGATGTTAACACGAGTGCCGTTTCTGTTATTCAAAGTAAACAATGAGACTTTCTTCTCATCTACGCTGCCCGAAAAATTTTCCAATAACATACCTAATATTTGATTTGCAATACTCGCATTTTTTAATGTTGAGTTGAACACAACCTGATCCCCAACATCGAAGCCATTGAGGCGCCTTTAGCCGGTGCGCCTGGTCTTTCTTCTTTCTTTGTATTTCTCCCAAATTAATAGCGACAGAAATGACGAAATAATGCCCACAACCATACCGCCGGTTACATCAGTAACAAAATGTTGAGCGAGGTACACTCGTGAATATCCTACGAAGAAGGCAACTATAGGGAAAAAATATGTCCAAAAATGGCGCTTTACCAAAAACCCCAGCAACAATGCAAGAGTAAACGCGGTACTTGTGTGACCTGACGGAAAGCTGTTGGAAGTATTTATGCGAACGCCTTTTACGACATGTACATGATCCTTCAGCAGAACAGCAGGACGCAGATCGTCGGGAAAAATAACTCTCTTAAATAGATGGGTTAATAAGGTGCAGATAATAACAGCGGCAATTATTGCAAGCAAAAAATCTCGCTTCCAGAAGATGGTGAACAGGAACAACGGCAGCCAAATGATCCCATCACCCAAATACGTCAGGTACATGAAAAAATAATCAAATCTGGGTGAGTTATACTCGTTAATCACCAGGAACGATCCGGTTTTTCCATAAATTAAAATGAAAGTTGCGGTAACAACGGTAAGTAAAATGCTGAAATAAACAGCATGTCTATAGTGCTGATATTCCTCTCTCAACAGCATCCGACAAATATAACTGTTGCACAGTCATCCCCTTCACGGTTTACTTACCATTATCTTTGGCGCATGTTGCACATTGGAGTTTTTGGCACCGGCCACCTTGGAAAATTTCACTTAAACAACTGGAAGGAAATAGAAGGTGTTTCTGTAGTCGGCTTCTGCGATCCCGACGACGCCGTTGCACAAGAAGTGATCGAAACATATGGTTTGAAACGCTATAGTGAAGACGAGTTGATCAGTGCTGTCGATGCAGTGGACATTATTACTCCTACACAGTACCACTTTCATTTGTGCGCAAAAGCGGTGCGTAAAGGCAAACATGTTTTTGTAGAAAAGCCAATGACAAGTTCAACTTCCGAAGCTCGAGAACTCGTAAAGTTGGTGCAGGAGTCAAAAATCAAATTTCAGGTTGGACATGTGGAGCGTTTTAACCCGGCTTTTGTCGCGGCGAAACAAATGAGCCTCAACCCCATGTTTATTGAAGTGCATCGTCTCGCTCAATTCAACCCACGGGGAACAGAAGTAAGTGTAATTCTTGACCTTATGATTCACGATATAGATGCGGTTTTAAGCATCGTAAAAAGTGATGTGAAAACGATTTCTGCAAATGGAGTGTCCGTACTTACCGAAACTCCTGACATCGCTAACGTTCGCATTGAATTCGACAACGGATGCGTAGCCAATCTGACGGCAAGCCGCATTTCTATGAAGCGGATGCGAAAAATGCGCCTGTTTCAAAAAGATGCTTACATCGCAATTGATTTTCTTGAGAAGAAAACAGAAGTGATCAAATTGAAGGAAGGTGCGGACACCAACACGTTCTCTTTCGATATAGAAACGGCTGCGGGTGTCAAGACAATTTCAATTGCCACACCAAAAGTGCCTGAAGTGAATGCAATAAAAAGCGAGCTTCAGGAGTTTGTAACTGCAATTAAAGAAAACAAACAACCGGTGGTAAATGAAATTGATGGTCTCCGGGCCATAGAAATTGCCCACGAGATTGTCGACAAAATAAAGTACAACCTTGTTGCGTCGTAATGGCTGCAAAAAAATATATCCACCCTTTCTGGTATGCAATTGCTGATTTTATTACCACTGCATTATCGTGGGTGTGTTTTTATTTCCTGCGAAAGGAAATTCTGCACGAACCTCTAACCGTAGATTACAAACTGTGGCTTGGAATAGTTGTAATTCCATCGGGGTGGTTGCTGCTGTATGGGCTAATTGGCAGCTACCAAAACGTTTACAAAAAATCGAGGTTAAGGGAGTTTACCAATACCATTATTTGCAGTATTATCGGCTGTCTTGTTTTGTTTTTTATTCTTTTGCTCGATGATGTTCAAAATGATTTCACTTACTACTATTCTGCTTTCGGAATACTGCTGGTGCTAAATATTCTGTTAGTTTTTTCAGGCAGGCTTCTCATCCTGAATATCGCTAAACGCCAGATAAGAAAACGGCAATTCACATTTCCGGCAATTATGGTGGGCAACCAGGAAAATATCAACTTAATCTATAAGGAAACAAATGAGCACCTGCAAGAGGAAGGATATGAATTTCTCGGCTTTCTCAGTGACGTAAATGGACGAACGCAATCGAAATTAAAAAGATTGGGAACGATACAAAACCTGGAGAGCATTGTTGACGAACTTAAAATTCGTTTGGTTACTCTCGCGGTTGATAAACGTGAGCAGCCATTGCTCGAGGAAATGATTGCAAGGCTTTCCGAAAAAGACGTTGAAATTAAAATTCCTGCAAATACCCTGGACATTCTCGTGGGTTCGGTAAGAATAAATAATGTTTTGGGCGCCGTGTTAATTGATCTGCAAACGGGACTAATGCACGAGTGGCAATTGAACATCAAACGCCTTATTGATTTCATGGTTTCATTCATTACATTAATCATTCTTTCGCCGTTGCTAATCTACATTGCTGTCAGGGTGCGGCTTTCATCTCCGGGTTCGATTTTTTATCAACAGAAACGCGTCGGTTATAAGGGAAAACCATTCGTGATGTACAAGTTCAGATCTATGTTTACCAATGCGGAAGAAAATGGTCCTGCGTTGTCGCGGGACAACGACCCGAGGATTACCGGATGGGGAAAGGTGATGCGGAAATGGCGGCTCGACGAATTGCCGCAACTATGGAATATACTCATCGGAGAAATGAGCTTAGTAGGTCCACGTCCGGAGCGAAAATTTTACATAGAACAGATAGTGGCAAAGTTCCCATACTATAAATATCTTCTAAAGGTGAAGCCTGGACTAACCTCGTGGGGTATGGTACAATTTGGATATGCAGAAAACGTTGAATCAATGATCGAACGCAGCAAGTTCGATTTGCTGTATATTGAAAATATTTCACTGCTACTGGATTTTAAAATCATGCTACACACGTTGCGAATAATTTTTAAAGGAAAAGGAAAATAAATTCGTGAAAAGAACTTTTTTGTTTTTCGTTTTGATCGTCTGGTTGCTTGGTGCAAACGGACAAACCTACTGGCAGCAGAAAGTAGATTATCTGATAGATGTGACGCTGAACGACAAAGAAAAAACTTTGGATGCGTTTGAAAAAATTACTTACACTAACAATTCTCCTGACACGCTGAGCTTTATCTGGTTTCATTTGTGGCCGAACGCTTATAAAAATGATCGCACCGCATTTAGCGATCAGCTGTTGGAAAATGGAAACACCAGTTTCTATTTCGCCGACAAGGAGCAGAGAGGCTACATCAACAAACTCAATTTTAAAATTGATAACGTTACAGCCAAAGTCGAAGATCATCCTTCGTACATCGATGTCGTAAAGCTGTTGTTACCCACACCATTAGCGCCTGACAATACAATAACCATCACCACACCTTTTCATGTAAAACTTCCTTTTAATTTCTCCCGTGGTGGATACGATGGAGAATCTTTTCAAATTACCCAGTGGTATCCCAAACCTGCAGTTTATGACCGCTATGGCTGGCACCCCATGCCATATTTAGATCAGGGCGAATTTTACAGCGAGTTCGGAAATTTTGATGTAAGGATTACTGTTCCGCAGAATTATGTTGTTGCAGCCACCGGTGAACTCCAGAATGAAGATGAGAAGCAATGGTTGATAAGAAGAAAAAATGAAGCTGTCAAAAGTTACAATGTAAAAAAAGCACCTGTGCAAAAGCCTGTGCAGACAATTGTTCCTACAAAAACGTTGAATTACAAGCAGGCCAACGTTCACGATTTTGCATGGTTTGCCAATAAAGATTTCATCGTTGATTACGACACCTGCAACATTGCAGACAATGTGGTGGAAGTATTTTCTTTCTACACACCGGCACAAAAAGAGATTTGGAAAAATAGCATTCAGTACGCGAACGATGCCCTGCATTTTTATGCCGAAGAGGTTGGACTTTACCCTTACAAAACCGCAAGTGTGGTACAAGGCTCGGAAAGCTTCGGCGGTGGAATGGAGTATCCCACCATCACAGTTATTTCCCCATCTTCATCAGCCAAAGAGCTGGACATAACGATTGCGCATGAACTTGGACACAACTGGTTTTATGGAATTTTAGCATCTAATGAACGTCAGCATCCCTGGATGGACGAAGGAATGAATTCTTTCTACGAATACAAGTATACTTCGCGAAAATATGGTAAGGATAAAACCATGGAACTATTATTTCAAACCAAAGCTTTCAATAAAACAGACCAGCCAATTGAAACACGTTCCGAAGATTTCTCGCAAATAAATTATGGACTGGTTGCATATCACAAGACAGCAGAGTGGATGAAGTTTATTGAACAGAAGTTAGGGGAAGAGGGTTTTAAAGAGATGATGCACGAATATTTTGAAGCATGGAAATTTAAGCACCCGCAGCCTGAAGACTTCAAAACAATCGCTGCGAAACGTCTTGGCGACAATTCAGAAAATATTTTTTCACTGCTGACCGGCACCGGCGTCTTGCCTTCAAATAAGCTAAGCGGATCGTCATTCATTACTCCTTTCGTCAAAGGATCAATTAAGAGATTTCTCCAAAGTCCCACAAATCATACTACATTGTTACTAGCCGAAATCGGCTATAACACGTACAACAAGCTAATGTTCGGTGCGTTGTTGTCGAACTACAAACTCCCGCCTCAGAGTTTTCAATATTTATTTATTCCAATGTATGCTACAGGAT
>JAEZJD010000286.1 GCA_023436425.1 Bacteroidota bacterium
ATGCACAAAAAGGATTCTGGGATTTGTTGAACAGGAAGTTATACAGCAAAGGTGTAGACGCCTGGTGGATGGATGCAAGCGAACCAGACATTTTATCCAATGTTTCTCCACAAAAGAGGAAAGAACAAATGACACCAACTGCGCTTGGTCCCACAGCACTCGTGTTGAACGCTTATCCGATGATGAATGCAAAAGGAATTTACGAAGGACAGCGTGCAACAAATCCAAACAGCAGGGTATTTATTCTCACCCGATCTGCGTTTGCGGGTTCCCAACGTTATGCCGCAGCTACATGGAGCGGCGACATTGGCGCACGCTGGCATGACATGCATGCGCAAATTGCAGCCGGTGTCAATTTCTCAATGTCAGGCATTCCCTATTGGACAATGGACATCGGAGGCTTTGCCGTGGAGTCGAGATTTGAACAACCGAATGAAAACGATTTGGAAGAATGGCGTGAGCTACAAACACGCTGGTATCAGTTCGGCGCTTTCGTGCCCCTGTTTCGTTCACACGGTCAACTTCCGTTTCGTGAAATTTTCAACGTCGCTCCGGAAAACCATCCGGCGTATCAAAGCATGTTGTACTACAATAAACTTCGCTACCGCCTGCTGCCGTACATCTATTCGCTTGCAGGAACAGCGTATCACAATAATGGAACGATGATGCGCGGACTTGTCATGGACTTCCCAAATGATAACACCGTAACAACTTTAAATGACGAATATCTATTCGGGCCCTCACTGCTGATTAATCCTGTTTACAATTACCAACAACGGAAGCGACAAGTGTATCTGCCACGCGGTAACGGGTGGTACGACCTGTACTCCGGAAACTATTTTTCCGGTGAACAAAAATTAAATGCTGACGCACCTTTCGAGCGAATGCCCGTTTTCGTCAAAGAAGGATCTATCCTTCCATTCGGACCCGAAATAGAATACACGACACAGAAACCGGCAGACACAATTCATCTTTTTGTCTACACCGGCAAGGACGCTGATTTCAAGTTGTATGAAGATGACGGGCTCACTTACAATTATGAAAAAGGCGAACGGACGTTTATTCCTGTACATTATTCTGAGGCCACAAAAACGTTAACGATCAACGATAGGGAAGGCAGCTTTCCGGGCATGCTGAAGCAGAGAGTTTTTGCTATCACAAGCATCAGCCGGGGAAAGCCTGCTGCATTAGAGTTTACGCATTACGATTCTGTCATTAATTACGATGGCAGGAAGAATTCGATCAAGTTGAATTTATGAAACTGAATATGCTTTCCCTAAATGTGCTTTTGTTGTTTTTTGCTCTTTTTAGCTGCGCCAAACCAAACAACAATATCGTCGGCAGTGGGAACGGTGTGGACACCACCCGGCCTGGTGGAACAGTCACTCCTGTCGATCCTTTGGTTGATGCTACACAAGGCTTCTTTCTTGATACGTGGGTGCCAAAGACGTTTACGGCACCTGCTTATATCGACACGGCAAAGCCTGCAGCCGCTAATTCAATATTTGTAACTGTTGACGCCTCGCAGATCATCACAAAGGTTCCTGCCTCAATTTTTGGGCACAATGCCAATATTTGGATGGAGAATTTCACCAGCCCCGTTTTGTTAAACCACATAAAGAACGTCAAGCCAAATATCATCCGGTTTCCCGGCGGGAGTTTGAGTGACATTTTTTTCTGGAATGCTCCGAAAAATACTCCGCCCACAGATGCACCTGCCACATTGTTGGACGACAAAGGCGTTGCATCGCCTGCCGGCTACTGGTATGGAAAAAACATGGAAAGCTGGACTTGTTCGGTCGATAATTACTACAACATGTTGCAGCAAACAGGCAATCAGGGTCTTATTACAATTAACTACGGTTATGCACGATATGGCACCAGTGCAAATCCTGTTGCGAAGGCGGCACATCTTGCTGCAGATTGGGTTCGCTATGATAATGGCCGAACGAAATATTGGGAAATTGGCAATGAATGCAACGGCACATGGGAAGCCGGTTATCGCATCAACACAGCCGCCAACAAAGACGGGCAGCCCGAAATCGTTACAGGTGCATTGTATGGACAGCACGTGAAAGTCTTTGTTGATTCGATGAAAAAAGCCGCGCAGGAAATCGGACAAACTATTTACATCGGTGCTTATATACTGGAAAAACAACCTGAATCATGGCAAACCCAGACAGATAAAACATGGAACAGCGGTGTATTTGCGAACCTAAATAACAAAGCTGATTACTATGTGATTCATAGTTACTATACTCCCTATCAAACGAATGCAACGGCAGATTTAATTCTGAATACCGCTACTGACAATACCATTGCGATGATGAGTTATCTGAAGCAGAATATACCGGCGAATGGCGGTGCTGTTAAGCCAATAGCACTTGACGAATGGAATATCTTTTCCCAAGGTTCGATGCAGCAGGTTTCATACATCAATGGCATGCATGCTGCAATTCTTCTCGCCGAAACAATAAAAGCAAAATATGGAATGACGAGCCGCTGGGATTTAGCGAACGGTTTTTCCAGTGGAAATGATCATGGCTTATTCAACATTGGAGATGAACCGGGTGTGAGTAAATGGAATCCCCGACCCGCATTTTACTATATGTACTATTTCCAGAAAATGATGGGCGACCGCATGCTTCCATCAGCTGTTATCGGCTCGGATGTATTGACCTATGC
>JAEZJD010000073.1 GCA_023436425.1 Bacteroidota bacterium
ATCCTGCACATCGAGATAAGCTTTTGATTTTACCTCACCGGCCAGCACTACCTGTCCGGTAGTCACCAGCGTTTCACACGCTACTTTGGAATTTGGATCAAAAGCAAGGAAATGGTCAATCAATGCATCGGAAATCTGGTCAGCAACTTTGTCGGGGTGTCCTTCAGAAACACTCTCAGACGTGAAAAGATATGGCATCTACTATTGAGAATTTATGTAAAGGAAAATTAGCGGGTGCAAATATAGGCAGCAAGCCACAATCATAACTTCGAATAAATAATTCGAAGTCTCATTCTAAGCGCTGGATCAACATAGTTTCCCCCTGCAACCACCACCCGGCCTTCTGCTATACGATTGATAACAGAAAGAGTTATGGGAGTAGTTAAGCCAGGAACATTTAGAAATGTGTGCAACGGAGCATACAAGCGCATGGAGTCATTGGCATCTTTGCGAGTAACGAGCCCCTGTACATAACGTGTGAGATTGAATCGATACGTATTATCGGGTCGCAGCACACCTCCGAAAGATGCATAGTTCAGAAATCCGTCAGCACTAAATGTGAGATCATTGTGAAATTGGTATGCGGAATCCGACGACGTTTTTCTATCAAGAAACAAATGTGAAATTGGGGGAAACTTATCTTCAAACGGTGAAGGCAGTTTATTTACAATTAATTCAGCACGATGAATTATTCTGTTGGTATTCTTGAAAGTATCCAGTCCTGGCACCTTAATACCCACATAAGAACCAGGCGCACTTTGTATATAAAGCTTCCCTTCCGGTGATGAGCCGGCATTCAGATAAGTGGCAAATTCGCCAGACGGCTGCCTGCGAATAATGTTTGCTTGTCCATTGGAAACGTGGGTAAACCGCACAACTGAAGATGAATCTGCAACACCTCCTATTGTGGCTTTATAGTAAACCAGCAGGGTCGTTTTAGCCTGATCGATTAAATTGATATACGCCAAAGCGCCATTCCCACCAGATACCGAAGTGTTTTTAACTGCTAAACCGCGGAAATATGTATGTAGCGCTGAATCAGTTTTGTATGCGTCACTTGTGTCATAATTGACCAGCCGCTGTCCAAAGGAATTACTCAGTGGGATCCGGATGACATTAGCTGTTCGCGATGTGTCGTTTTTCCGCACAAGCGTGATGGTATCCTTCAAAGCACTGTAGGTAAAACTCTTGCTACCCAGTTGCTGACCTGTTGCAAAATCGCCGTCGGTAAACCGATAAAGTGTATCTGAGCGGAAGTTCACGTCAGTAATTTCAAACACGCTGACAGTCTGAGCGCTAACGCCAGCAGTGTCGCCATACGCACCCTGATAAGCCAGCGAAAGAACCACGGAATCAATCTTCACAGTGCTCCTGTCGCCGAAAGGATAAATACTATAAGAAGGCAGGCTTAAGTTGAAGTAAATGTTTGCCGTTGTAGTTCCAAAAAGCGGATCGTTTAAAGAACCCAAAGCGGCATAATCAGTCGGTGAAAAACGGGAAGTGTCGCCAAACACAGCATACTTTGTATTGGTGCCCAAAGTAGTTTCGAATGTGTTCACATTGTCAACTGCGGGAATTAGTTCGTCGCCAACTTCGGCCGGTTCATTTATTTTTTTGCAGGAAACAGTTGAAAGGAGAAAAAAGCCAAAAGCTAAAAAGAGACCCAGCCCAAAGTTTTTCACTGAAATTTATTAAGCGAATGAACCAAAGAAATTACTTGTTTGCAAGATCGTTATACAGTTGTAAATAGTCTGTTAAATCAGATTCTGCGTTGTACGAAAGCGTTTTTTTACCACGCACTTTCAAAAATTCTTCAGCAAGTTTTTTATCTATTTTTTCAGCACCAAAAGTTATTGCATCGGCATATGTAGCACCGCCGCGGAACATTGCTACATTGTTGTTGTCTTTGTATGGCTCAAGGTCTTTTTCTTTGATCGACGGATGTATGGCGGCTTTCTTCAAAAAGTCAGAGCCAAGTTTTTCTTTGAAGGTTGTTTGTCCAATGGTGAATACAACTTTGCTGTTAGAAAAGACAGGTTCTTTTTTGTAAACCGTTTTCAAGTACATCGGAATTAATCCAGTCATCCACCCACTGCAATGAATAATGTCGGGCGGCCAACCAAACTTTTTCACCGTCTCCAGCGCACCCTTGCAGAAAAAGATTGTGCGAAGTCCGTTATCATCAAACCATTTCTCATTGTCGTCGGTAAAAATGTGTTTGCGTTTAAACAAATCTTCGTTATCTAAAAAATAAACCTGCAGCCGTGCATTTGGCAGCGAAGCCACTTTTATCTGTAAGGGAAAATCTTCGTTATCAACAGAAACATTGATTCCGGACAGGCGAACAACTTCGTGCAGGCGATGACGTCTTTCATTGATAGCTCCGAAGCGCGGCATGATGCATCTTACCTCAAATCCATTCTCGTTAGATTTGATCGCCAGCTTGTTTACAACTTCGGAAAACTCGGTAAGCTCAAGATAGGGAGACATTTCATTCGCAATAAATAAAATTCTTTTCTTTGCTGACATTGTTACCGGTTTAGAAGTTTGCAAAGGTAACTAATTTTTTGTGCAGTATAGAAGCCAACGCTCATTAATCCAGCTTCATGTTCATTGTAAAAACGACTGACGATATTTCGGGCTACATCCAAAAGCAAAAGGCGAATAAATTATTGGTTGGATTTGTACCAACAATGGGTGCGCTTCACAAAGGACATCTTTCCCTGATAGCAGCATCGAAGAATAAAAATGATATAACGGTTTGCAGCGTATTTATTAATCCAACCCAATTCAATAACGCTGACGATTTGAAGCACTACCCAGTTGCTATAGAAAGAGATATTGAACAATTAATTTCGGAAGGTTGTGACCTGCTTTTTCTTCCCACATTAGAACAAGTTTATCCGCCGGGTTATCAGCCAAGGGCTTACGATTTGGGAACAATAGAAAATGTTTTGGAAGGCAAATACCGCCCCGGTCATTTCCAGGGCGTTTGCCAGGTCGTCGACCGATTAATTTCTGTCTTGCAACCGGATGCTTTGTACCTCGGGCAAAAAGATTTTCAGCAGTGCGCCGTCATTAAAAAATTGATGGCACTACTAGACAAACAAGAAGATATTACGGTAGACGTTTGTCCAACTGTTAGAGAAGAAGATGGACTGGCGATGAGCAGCCGAAACCTAAGGTTGACGGCGGAACAAAGAAAAAGTGCTACCACAATTTTTCGCGTGCTGAATTATATCAAAGAAAACATTAACGTTCATTCACTTGAACGATTGATTGCTGATGCGACGAATACATTGGAACAAAATAATTTCGTTGTTGATTATGTAGAAATCGCAGATCCCGAAACGCTTCAATCTATGAATGAGCTAAGAAGACCTTTTGTTATTTTAATTGCTGCAACAATTGGAAACATCAGATTAATAGACAACCTTCTTGTAAACTGAACCTGGAGTAACTTGCAAGATTCGGACATTACTTATTTACCTTCACACGGATGAAGAAACCGATTGTAACAATACTTCAATACGTTTTTTTTCTTGGGTTGGGCATTCTATTCGTTTGGCTTTCTGTTCGCAAAATAAATCATGAGCAGTGGTTGCAGATTAAAAATTCTCTACAAAGCGCAAGGCTATGGCTCATTGTTCCGGTTCTGCTGCTGCTCTTGCTCAGTCACTATAGCCGCGCCTTACGATGGAGAATTCTTATGGAGCCGCTTGGCTATCATCCCGGCAGATTCAACACGTTTGCAGCAGTCATGATTGGTTATCTTGTAAATGCTGGTGTGCCACGACTGGGAGAGGTAGTCAAATGCACACTTCTTTCCCGTTATGAGAAAGTAAGAGCGGACAAGCTTGTGGGAACAATTGTAATGGAACGGGCTGTTGATGTTGTCTGTCTTGCCGTTGTTTTTATACTTGCTTTGATTTTGCAGGGGCACATCATCGGCGAGTATGTTTATGCGCTATTTGGGAATTTTTTCCGGGACAACTCAGGTCGCGCCTCCACAACCAAAATCATTATTACGATCGGTTCATTAATTCTTTTCGTTTTGATTATTCATCTGTTATTGAAACGGTTTGGACACATTGACTTTGTCAGTAAAATAAAAAACGTACTAAAGGGAATTTCTCACGGCTTATTAAGCATCGGAAAGATCAAGCATAAAGGGCTTTTTATCTTTCACACCATTTTGATATGGGCACTTTACTTCGCCAGCACCACCATTGGTATTTATGCGTTGAACGAAACGAAACACCTGGGACTGAACGGTGGATTAACTACATTGGCCGTTGGAAGCGTAGGAATGGTAATCACTCCCGGCGGCATTGGCGCATACCCTCTGCTTGTTTCCAAATTGATTGGTTTGTACGGATTGAATGAAGATACAATTGGAACAGCGTTAGGATGGTTACTTTGGTCGGTGCAAACATTGATAATCGTAGCCACCGGACTAATATCATCCATTTTATTTTCTTACTACAACAAAAACAAAAAACCTGTTGAATCCAGAGCCGCACTTACAGAGGAAGATCTTGAAGAACTCTGAGCTAATTGAAAAAGCAGCAGAATGGCGAGCTGCGGGCAAGAAGATTGCGTTTACGAACGGATGTTTCGACATTATTCACGCAGGTCATATTGCATCGCTCACAGAAGCTGCAAAGCACGGAGACATTTTGATAGTTGGGCTCAACTCAGATTCATCGACCAGGCGTTTGAAAGGTGAAAATCGACCGATTAATGACGAACAATCCAGAGCGTTAGTCCTTGCTTCGCTGATGATGGTGGATGCGGTAACTCTCTTTTCAGAACCAACGCCGCGAGACTTAATTGTAGCCCTCAAACCCGACTTTTTAATCAAAGGTGGCGATTACACCGTTGACAAAATTGCAGGTGCAACAGAAGTTATTGAAAATGGAGGCAAAGTGATCATCAACTCAATTGTACCGGGTTTTTCCACGAGTTCTATCATCGAAAAGATTAATAAACTGTAGCACTCCCCTCTCTCGCAATGTCTTCCTCATCCTTTAGGTATATTTATTGATGCATTGTAGCGATATATGCAGCAACTGAAACGAAAATTTATTCCGCGGGACATTAGCTGGTTATCCTTCAATGCACGCGTGCTGCAAGAAGCAGCTGATCCCACTGTACCGCTCAGAGAACGAATTCGTTTTTTAGGAATTTTTTCCAACAACCTTGACGAATTCTTTAGGGTACGCGTGGCTACGCTAAAAAGAATGGTCCAATTTGGCAGCAAGGGCAAGATGCATATGGAATCAGACCCCACATCAATTTTAGAAGAAATTCAAATGATGGTGTTGAACCAGCAGAGTGAGTTCAACCGGATCTGGGAAGGCATTTTAGAAGAAATGCAGCAACAAAAAGTTTTTTTGGTAACAGAAAAAGATCTCAACCCCGAGCAGCAGGAATTTGTAAAAAGATATTACGATGAAGAAGTAAGTCAGAACACTATTCCGCTGATGGTAGAAACAATTCCTTATTTCCCCTATTTAAGAGATAAGTCAATTTACCTTGGCGTGGTAATGTGGAAAAACGAAACTGCTCTGAAAAGAATGTACTCCATTATCGAAGTGCCTTCCGGCATAATGGACAGATTCGTTTTGCTTCCCTCTCCTGAGAATGAGCAACACATTCTTCTCCTGGAAGATGTAATCCGATTCAATCTGCCATCAATATTCAGTTACTTCGGCTACGATCAATATGCCGCAAGTGTTTTCAAAGTGACAAGAGATGCAGAAATAGATATTGACAACGACGTCGCAACCAGTATCATTCAAAAGATAGAAAAAGGAATTAAAAATAGAAGAAAGGGAAAGCCGGTGCGTTTTGTTTACGACAAAGAAATGGACCCTGGTCTTCTCGAATTTCTCATTCGAAAATTGAACCTTACAAAAAGAGATAACATCATTCCGGGCGGACGAATACACAATTTCCGCGAATTCATGGACTTTCCCCGACAGGTGTTTCACAGTGAAAATAAAAGGCGTCGCCCATTTGAACATCCCGAACTCGTTAACAAACGGATCACAGACGTAGTGATGCAGCAAGATGTGATGCTGCACTTCCCGTATCATTCATTTGGCTCCGTTATAGATCTGCTGCGCGAAGCGGCTATTGATCCTGACGTGACTTCCATCAAAATGACGGCGTACCGTTTGGCAAAACAATCGAAGGTGATAAATGCGTTGATCAATGCTGTGAGAAATGGCAAACAAGTGACGGTTGTGGTGGAGCTTCGTGCCCGATTTGATGAAGAAGCAAATCTCAGCTGGAAATCGCGGCTGGAGGATGAAGGCGTGAAAGTGTTGATCGGCATTCCTAACATGAAGGTTCATGCGAAGCTTTGCGTCATCCGCAAACGCACTAACGACAGAATTGTTCAATACGGGTTTGTGAGCACCGGTAATTTAAATGAAGACACTGCAAGAGTATATGCAGATCACTGTCTGCTCACATCGAACCGTGCGATAATGGCAGATGCCAACAGAATCTTCAACTACATTGAGCATTACAAAACCGGAGATCATTTTCTGAAAGCGTGCAACACACTTATTCCGAGCCCCGGCTTCATTCGGCGCGAAATCACGAAAATGATCCACACTGAAATCAAAAATGCACGTCGCGGAACTAAGGCTGCTATAACTGCAAAGATGAATTCTCTTTCGGACGAAGAGATTATCAAAGAGTTATACAGTGCTGCAAAAGCAGGCGTTGAGGTGAATCTTATTATTCGAGGAATTTTCTGCATGTTTTCAGAAAGTCCGCGATTTGTTCAGCCGATAAAAGCGATAAGCATTGTGGACGAATATCTGGAACACGCCAGGGTGTGGATCTTTCATAACGGCGGTAGAGAGAAAATGTTTATTTCATCAGCTGATTGGATGGTGCGTAACCTCGATCACCGCGTGGAAGCGTCCTGCCCCATCTTTGATGAAAACATCAGAAAAGAGCTGAAAGATATCTTGGACATACAATTGCGCGACAATGTGAAAGCAAGATGGCTGGATAATGACTTAAGCAACGAATATGTAAAAACAGATGGCGAAAAGATCCGTTCGCAGTATGCAACTTATTTTTACCTGCAACAAAAAATTCCTGTTCGGGATGGGTTTCCCACTAAAATAGACTTACCGGTTGAGATTAGCAGCAATTGATATCGGCAGTAATGCAGCAAGGTTGCTGATCAGCGATGTTATCCCCGCTTCTCATAGCGCTCCCAATTTTGTAAAACTCACGCTTGTTCGGGTGCCGCTGCGACTTGGGTTTGACGTTTTTGAGAGGGGATCTATTTCGGAAGAACGAGCTGAAAAACTTATCAAAACAATCCAATCTTATAAACTGCTGTTAGACGTTTACGAAGTAAATCATTTGATTACAGCTGCTACTTCAGCAATGCGGGATGCCTCCAACGCGGTCGAGGTGCTACGAGATGTGCATAGCAAAACCGGCATCTCTATAGACGTTATCACCGGTGAGGAGGAGGCGACTTTCGTGTATGAAAATCATGTCGCAGAAAGTTTAAATAGCGATGCTTCATACTTGTATATAGATGTGGGTGGTGGCAGCACAGAGCTTACGCTTTTGAATGATGGAAAGCTGGTGGCGAAGAAATCATTTAACATAGGAACTATTCGGCTTTTAAAAAACCAGGTAGAGGAAGAACTTTGGGCAGAGGTAAAGCAATTTGTGAAGCAAAAATCATCTGGGTTAAATCGCATAATTGCCATTGGCTCCGGCGGAAACATCAACAAAGTGTTTTCGTTATCAAAACGAAAGGAAGGGCGACCGCTGAATCTTGAACTGCTTCGCAATTATTATAAGGAATTCAGCAGCCTGTCTTTGACAGAACGCATCAACTTGTACCATTTGCGGGAAGATCGGGCTGATGTGATTGTGCCTGCACTTCTTATTTACATCAACGTGATGCGTTGGGCTGACGCAGACGAAATCTTTGTTCCCAAGATTGGATTGGCGGACGGACTGATCCACCGACTGTACGAAAAACTATTGCTAAAAGAGCAGCCGGTGCCCCGATAATTCGAAATATTCTCTATTTTACACGCTCATCGCTAAGGTATGATTCACATCAAAATAAAACTGCTTATTGTCGGCAGCCTTGCACTTTGCGTTTCTTGCAATGACAACAAGCCTCCGCAAGCTTATGTTCCCCTTAAGGATGTATTGGGCACGCCATCTGCAGCTCCCGCGTCGGGAGTGGCAGGTTCCATAGTAAACGGCGTTGCTAACGGTAGCCCAGAGGGAAATTCCGTCTCCTTAAATCCTCCCCACGGACAACCTGGACACAGGTGCGACATCGGTGTAGGTCAGCCTTTGCCGCAACAAACGCCGCCTCCAGCTCCGGCCGAAGCATTATCCATCGCTCCACCGCCCGTGACGGCGCAGCCATCAACGGCGGCAGGATTGAATCCGGCACATGGGCAACCGGGTCACCGGTGCGACATTGCAGTGGGTGCACCGCTAAACAGTAAGCCGGAGCCGCAGGCAACAACGGTGGCTTCAACTTCTACTAAAAAAACCAAGGTGGCACCTGGCATGAATCCGCCGCATGGAGAACCAGGTCACAGATGTGACATCGCAGTAGGTTCACCGCTGAACCAAGCCGTTGCGAAAACAGAAACAGAGAAGAAAGATTCTGCTGGCGTGCAATCGGTAAAATTTGTCGACAGCAGCAGTCAGAGATAATTCACTTATTCAGCCGGTTGTACTTTTCCAGTATGTTCAGAACCTTCTGAACCGGAAGTCCATACACTTTGTTGCCATAAATTCCCACCATAGTTTTCCCGGCAAAGAGTGCATTGATGACTGCCTCTTCGGTAGCCTGAATCGTTGCGGCGAACAATGCATCCATTTGTTCATTCGGAAGAGTTGTTACCTGCTGCGGAGTTGATGTATTGAATGCATTTTTGTTTGCAGTAGAAAAAGCCAGGAAGATATCGCCTGAGCCATTGCCACCGATGGCGCCTGTTCGTGTAAGCCCAAGTGGAATACGCTGTGCCAGTCGTTTTAATTGGCTGGGCAAAAGAGGAGCATCTGTCGCCAGTATAACGATGATTGAACCTGTTTCCCGCTCACGTTCATTGAAAATCGCAGCCAGGGAACTGCCTTCGATTACAGGCCGTAAAGTATCCATCAATTCCCTGCCAACCGGCACACCCGCAATGGTTAATTG
>JAEZJD010000102.1 GCA_023436425.1 Bacteroidota bacterium
CATGAACTCAGGTTTGGAAACCTCAGTAAGATTTATTGGCCAAAAGAAAAACTGACGAAGCGTGACATGATTAATTATTACTATCAGGTTGCGCCGTATATGCTCCCTTACCTGAAAGATCGTCCGCAAACGCTGAATCGTCATCCACACGGTATCGAAGGTGAAAGCTTTTATCAAAAAGACGTGAGAGGGAAAGCACCGGCGTGGATTGAAACATTTCCATATTTCAGCAATCGCGATAAACGGGAGAAAGAATTTCTTGTTTGCACAAATGAAGAAAGCCTTTTGTACATCGCATCGCTCGGCTGCATCGAAATAAACCCGTGGCATAGTAGAAGGCAAGCGCCGGATAATCCTGATTGGTGCATTATTGATCTTGATCCCGACCAAAATAGTTTTGAGCAGGTGATAGAAGCTGCGCAGGTAACGAAAAAAGTCTTAGATGCAGTGGATGTTCCTTGCTATTGCAAAACTTCGGGCTCAACCGGTTTGCACATTTATATTCCGCTGGGTGCAAAATACGATTATGAGGATTCTAAAGAATTCGGCCGTCGTATTGCCAAGGTTGTTCACAATGAACTTCCTTCGTTCACCAGCATAGAACGGAAAACCACTGACCGCGGCGGTAAAATGTATGTGGACTTTTTGCAAAACAGACCACAAGCAACTGTTGCAGCACCATATTCCCTGCGGCCAAAACCCGGCGCACCAGTCTCTATGCCATTGTATTGGGATGAAGTAAAGAAAGGCTTGAAGATCACAGATCACAATCTCAAAAATGCGGTGGCGCGGTTGAAAGTCGAAGGTGATATCTTTAAGCCGGTAATCGGAAAAGGCATCAATATGGAAAAAGTCATTAAAAAACTGCACAGCAATTTTGAAGAAGTTTTGGGCAAAACCCGTTAATCAAATCTTCCATGCTTATCCACATTCATCCAACTACGCCGCAGGAGCGATTGATCAAGCAAGTAGCAGAAGTTTTGAAGAACGGCGGCATTATAATTTACCCCACGGATACCATTTACGGACTAGGCTGCGACATTTTTCATCATAGAGCGATAGAACGTGTTTGCCATATAAAAAATGTGCAACCGCAAAAAGCACAGCTTTCATTTGTTTGTTATGATCTCAGCGATCTTAGTCATTATGCAAAGCAGCTCGATACATCTGTATACAGATTGCTGAAGCAACACCTGCCGGGTGCTTACACTTTTATTTTGGAAGCGAGCAAGCAGGTGCCCAAAATTTTAAAAACGAAAAAAGACACAGTTGGCATTCGTGTGCCCGACAACAATATTGCACGGGCAATTGTCCGGCAGTTAGGCAATCCTATTTTAAGTGCTACGTTGCCCGGCGAGCACGTGGAAGATTACACAGACCCTGAAATAATAAACGAAAAGTTTGGCCATTTAGTCGACCTTGTAATTGATGGCGGAATAGGCGGTATCACTCCTTCTACGATTGTTGATTTTACAACAGGAGAAGCCGAGGTGGTTAGAGAAGGACTTGGCGAATGGCAGTAGCTTAAGAAAAGTCCGGTAGTCCGTCGCAACCTGGAACAAGTAAGCCAAAAGGCAATCTGCAATCCTTAAATTTGTTTCTCAACATCTTGCATGAAAATTCATAAAGAAGGATATAGAACTCTCATCATTAGCACCGTCGTTGCCGCGACAATTATTATCATTACTGCTTTTTTGATTATGCCCGCCTATCCCATTCTTGGCTGGATAGTTTTCATAGCCACAATGGGCCTGCTGATTTTTCTTCTTTCTTTCTTCAGAATTCCAAAAAGAACGCATACACAAGGAGAAGATTCTGTCGTGGCGCCTTGCGACGGCACAGTGGTGGTAATAGAGGAGGTTGCTGCTGATGAATATTTTCAGGACCGCCGCTTGCAACTTTCCATTTTCATGAGCCCATTGAACGTGCATGTGAATCGAAATCCTGTAAGTGGGGAAGTGATGTACAGCGAATATCACAAGGGTAAATATCTGGTTGCCTGGCATCCAAAATCGTCGACTGACAACGAGCGCCATACTGTTGTGTACAAGAGTGGTGAAAAAGAACTTTTGGTCAAACAAATTGCAGGGGCATTGGCAAAGCGCATCGTTAATTACCTGAAGCCCGGCGACAAGGTGACGCAAGGCGAAGAAATGGGATTTATAAAATTTGGTTCACGTGTGGACTTGCTTTTGCCTTTAAATGCTGAAGTGGCGGTGAAGATGAACGAAAAAGTAAAGGGCGGTGTAACGGTGCTTGCCAAATGGTGAGAAAAGTCTAACTTAAAGTATAAAACCAGCTGATATGAAAAAGTATTTACTCATCGTAGTTGCGGCCCTGCTTGTTACAGTAGCGGTTTTTGCCACAATGAATGCCGCTAAAAAAACTGCAAAAAAAGAAAAGTGTCCGATGAGCAAAACCGAATGCGCAAAAACTAAATGCATGAAGGCGCACAGCAGTTGTAGTTGGACTGCTGAATAGATCAGAATATTTCCTTTAATTCTAGCAACGAGTTTACCGTGTAAGTAGGTTTCAACTCCTGCTCTGCACCGGTAAAATTTACATGAATTTGATCCATGCCGGCATTCAGTGCGCCCGCAATGTCTACCTCTATGCTGTCGCCGATCATTATGCTTTCATCCGCAGATGCTCCGGCTTTTAACAGCGCAAATTCAAAAATTTCTTTTTGCGGTTTCAAACTTCCTGACCTTTCTGAAGTAATTATTTCTGTAAAATAAGAGTGCAATCCGCAACTGTTTAGTTTTCCATGTTGCGTTTTTTCAAAGCCATTTGTAATGATGTGCAGCTTATAATTTTTATCGAGCAAATACTGTAAGACATCTGTTGTGTGTGGAAACAGCAGTGTTCTTGTTGGCAATACCTGCAGAAATAGTTCGCTGAGTTGGCGCGTCAAATCCTCATCCGCAACCTTGAAGTCGAGCAACGTAAGCCACATTCGTTTTATCCGCAATTCTTCCTGTTTGATGTAGCCATTGCGATAGCGTGCCCATAACTTTTCATTGTGCGCCAGATACTTTTTATAAAACTCATCAAAATCGTGAATGCCTTTGTCCACAAGATTCAAATTGAGATGCAACTGCCGGAGCGTTGCCTTCGCGTTTGCATCAAAGTCCCAAAGCGTATGATCAAGATCGAAAAAGATATGCTTGTATTTTGGTCGGTTGGGATTAGCAGAGTTATTCATTATCGCCATAGTAAGTTTGCAATTTATAGTAAACACCTCCTAAACAAACAAAGATTATGAATGCCGTTATCACCGGAGCTTCAAGAGGAATTGGAAAAGCGACCGCAGAGATTTTTGCACTACATGGTTACAATCTTTACCTCTGTTCGCAGAACGAAAAAAATCTGCTCGATACGATAAACGAATTAAAAGCAAAGTTTCCGGCTGCAACTATTGATGGAAAAGCAATGAATCTTGGCGATAAAAAAGAAGCAAGACTTTTTGGAGAGTGGATAACGAATGTTGTCGATTCAGTAAACGTGTTGGTGAACAATGTCGGCACATTTATCCAAGGCAATGTTTCAGACGAGCCGGATGGCGCCTTGGAGCAGATGCTAAACGTTAACTTACTGAGCGCATACCATACCACGCGAAGTATTCTGCAAAAAATGAAAGCACAGGAAAGCGGCCATATTTTTACGATTTGCTCCATTGCCAGTTTGGATGCATATCCCGGCGGCGGCGCTTACAGCATTAGTAAATATGCGCTGCTTGGGTTCACTAAAAATCTGCGTGAGGAACTCAAAGAAATCGGGATAAAAGTAACTGCGATTATTCCCGGTGCAGTCTACACCGATTCATGGTCGGGCAGCGGTATCAGCAAGCAAAGAATTATGGAAGCCGAAGACATTGCAAAAACCATTTTCGCGGCGACGCAACTTTCTCCTCAGGCAGTTCTTGAGGAAATTGTGATCCGACCGCAGTTAGGAGATTTGTAGAATTAGTTAGTTCGAATCGTCTTTCTGGAAACTATTTCATCAGCAATGATGTCGTTGATGTTTGCCTTTGCATCTTTCAACACGTAAATGGTAGTGCCTCTTTCTCTTGCATAAATATTATCAATCTGCCCCACTTCCTGCACCGTTGCAAACAACTTCTTTTCCCTATTTCTGTTTTGATCAGTGTCCGTTTCGTCTTTGATAAGAATTATGTGCTTTATTGGTTGCTTCAGATTCATCCAGTTGATATAATCAGCATTAAAAGACACCGCATTAATGTTTTTAAACGAAGAGTAATAATTGATGGCGCCGGCTTCGCCATAATTATCGCAAAGCACCAAACATTTTTCCTTATCGGTAATGGTGCTGTAAGCTGCATCTACTTTTTGCGCCAGCTCTTTCCATCCAAGCATGTCGGCAAAATCCTGCGGCATCAGGTGGTCTTTACCATCTTCCCATCGCAGCAGTCCGAGTGCTTTAAACCTTTCGTTTTTTGCAACGATCTGTTGCGGAGTTAACACCGGAAAGATCAACGTCACGACCGGAACAAACAGCACGACAATGCAAATGATGGCGACAAAACGAAGGTATTTTTGCCACCCTTCTGCAAGTAATTTTTCCAGGTACACTGACCCAAAACCCATCAACACAGGATAAAGCCCGATAGCATAATAATTCTTTGCCTTCATTAATGTGAAGAGGAGAAGGGTAACGAGAAAACTCCAAAGTATAACCCGGAATCTGGAGAAAGGTTTATATAGAAAGAACGCAACAACTGCAGCAATCAATACGAATATGGAATTGAAAAAGAAAAGCAATTGCTCTTTCAAGAATGCAGATCTTTCAACGTGCACTAATTGGGTGGACTGAAGTTCACTTATCTGTCGCAGCGTGGGAAAATCGTTGTGCCACTGCCACAGAATATTCGGAAGAATAATGATGAAAGCTATTGCAACAGCGAAATAAAAATGCTTAACGCGGAAAACTCTGCTGTGCTCGGTGAGCAGTAAAGGCGGCAGCATACCTGCTATCAGGAAAATGATATTGTATTTACTCAAGATTCCGAAGGCAGCGGTGATGCCCATCCAATACAGCCACTTACTCCGGGTTGTTCTTATATATTTTATAACGGTAAAGTAGAACAAAGTCCAAAAAAATATGTCGAAAGAGTTTGGCTGATAAAGCATGTTGATGCGAAGCAATACGGAAAATAAAAGCGCTACAGCTGCAAGCATTTTTGCAAACAGCTGACCATTTAGCTCCTCTACTATTTTCCAAACGACCACTATAGTAAGAGCGCCAAAAAGTGCAGGCAGAAATTTTACCAAAAAGAAACTGTTGCTTAGTAACGAAATGAAAAAGGAGAACCAAGAGGTTACCGGCGGCACCGAAATGTAACCAGCGGCAATATGGCGTCCTTGATCCAGGTGCAAAAACTCATCGCGATGCAACTCATAAACAGGATTGATTAGCAAGTACTGCAAAATGATTTTAGCAGCAATAAAAACAAGAAGTAGCAGCGTGCTCCTTTTCACAAACGAAGTTTGCACTAAGAAAGCAAAGTTTAACTAAATCGTGAACCGGTGGTGAGTGAAATTGATGGCGGCGCTGCCAAAGAGCCAACATGGACCAAAAATTTACTTCCGCAATTGCAAAATAGCCCGGACAAGAATCGAACTTGTATCTA
>JAEZJD010000110.1 GCA_023436425.1 Bacteroidota bacterium
CCACCGCCTCGTGGTCCACCACCGCCACCGCCACGGGGTCCGCCGCCACCGCCACCCCTCTGACTACCATTGCTGGTAACACCCAGCAGATCTTGTTGTGAAAAATTTTGCTGATTAGTATTATTAAAATTTGCCACAAGAGAAATTCTCCTGTTTTCTTTCAAAATTGTTGAATTACCTCCTGCCTGGTAACGATCATCAGTTCCGTACCCGGCGTAAACCCGTCCAAACTGACCGTTACGCATGTTAGCACGGGTGATGATGTTGATACCTTTCGTTGTATTTCCATCATCAAAGCCAGTCAACTGCGCCTGGTCACTAAGGCGGTCAAAAATTTGAATTTTGTCGATCACTTCTGCAGGAAGATTTCGAAGTGCTGCGGTGGCATCGTCGCCAAACAATTCCCTTCCGTCAATTGTTACTTTCTGCACATTTTCTCCTTGTGCTTTCACTTGCCCATTCTCGATTGTGATGCCAGGAACTTTCCGCACAAGGTCTTCAGCGCTTGCATCCGGATTTACTTTAAACTGGTTTGCACTCACCTGCAGCGTGTCACCTTTTTGCGAAACAGGTGCAACGTTGGCAGTGATGACCACTGTCGCAAGTTCAGAGGAAGCACTTGGTACGAGCTGAAAATCTATTCTCACATCAGCAGAGTCTAATCGCACGCCTCTGCTTGCTTCTTTAAATCCGATGAACGATGTATACACAAGAAATGAATCTCTTGATAAGCCTGAAAAAGCAAAAGATCCTGTTGAGTCCGTAAGTGTATTTCTGCTGAAAGTAGAGTCTGCAATGCTGTACAACTTTACAGTTGCCCTTTGCAAAACGCCTCCCTGTTGGTCTTTCACTGTACCTGTAATAGATAAGTTTTGTGCAGAGAGCTGATAAAAAAACAACACCGTCGAGGCTAACAATATAAGTCTTCTCATAACTACAATTCCAGGCGCAAAGGTCATAAAAACCATGCCTTGTAAACTGATTGGCAGGTTAATTAATGCTAATAATTCGATTATATTGCACGCCCAAATTTTTTTCTATGGAATACAGCAGAATTGTAGGTGTGACAGGATTACCCGGCTTATACGAAATCATCAACAGTAAAACAGATGGCGCTATTGTTCGATCGCTTGATGACGGCAGCACGAAGTTTGTCTCGTCTCGTGTGCACAATCTAACGCATCTTGAGAGTATTGAAATTTATACAACCGGAGACAATGTTCCGCTTTCCGACATTTTCGAAGCAATTAAAAACAGCAGCGAACCTTTTCCCGAAGGCAAAGACAATAACGCGTTGAAAAATTATTTTGAAAAGGTGTACCCGGAGTTAGATTTTGAACGTGTTTACGCAAGCGATATGAAAAAGATGGTGAATTGGTACAATGCGTTGCAACAACATAACATTGACTTCACCAAACAAGAAGATGCAGACGAAACAGAAGAAAACAGTTCATCCGACGAACCGAAAGATGTCGCCACCACTCTTGAAGAAAAAAATGAAAAAGTTGTTTTAGAGGTTGCGCAGGACACCGTTCCGGAAGTAGCTAAAACAAAGACAAAGAAGAAATAAGATTTGATTAGTAAATACTGGTTATTGATTATTGTAAGCCTCGCTCAGCGATAATAATCAATACCAATAATCAATAATTCACCCATGATGAATCCTACAGCCCAGATAACCAGCATACCACGAAACTATTTACCAAGAGATTTTCAGATTACCGATTGGGAGAGCCTTGAACCATTTTTAAAGGAATTGCTCGACAGAGAAATCAACAATAAAGAAGATTTGGAAAAGTGGCTGCAGGATGTAAGCGAATTGGAAGCAGTGATTGGTGAAGATGCGGCGTGGCGTCAAATTAAAATGACATGCGACACCGAGAATAAAGAAATTGAAGATGCCTTTACATTCTTCGTCACACAGATTCAACCAAAGATTCAGCCGTACTCAGACAAACTCAATAAAAAACTAATCGAAAACGATTATACGAAACAGCTAGAAGGTGATGCGTACGAAGTATACTTAAGAAATGTTCGTAAAAACATCGAACTGTTTCGCGAACAAAACATTCCTCTACAGGCTGAAGCCACAGTGATTGCCCAGCAATATGGTGTCATCTCGGGAAAAATGACTGTGGAAGTCGAGGGCCGAGAGTACACGCTACAACAGGCTGCTAAATTTTTAGAAAATCCCAATCGCCTGTTGCGGGAACAAGTGTACATGAAAATCAATGAGCGAAGACTAAAAGACAAAGATCAACTTGATGAATTGTTTTCAAAGCTCATTGCATTAAGAGATCAGATTGGCAAGAATGCAGGGTTTGAAAATTATCGCGATTACAAATTTGCTGACCTGGGCAGATTCGATTACACCAAAGAAGACTGCTTTCAATTTCACTATGCAGTAAAAACCCAGGTGCTGCCATTGGTGAACTTTATTTATGATCGTAAGCGACAGAAACTTGGCCTGCAAATGCTGAAGCCGTGGGACACAGAAGCCGAGCCGGAAGGTGTCCAACCGCTACATCCTTTCACAACGGGAGATGATTTAATTGAGAAAACAATTGAAGTTTTCCGGCGCATGAATCCATTCTTTGCAGAATGTTTGGTGAAGATGAAAGAAATGGGTCGGCTTGATCTCGACAGCCGAAAAGGAAAAGCTCCCGGCGGCTACAACTGTCCTTTGCCGGAGACCGGTGCTCCATTTATTTTCATGAACGCTGCCGGTCAAATGGGCGACGTTACAACGATGGTGCATGAAGGCGGACACGCAGTGCATTCCTTTCTTGCACACGATCTACCGCTCACTGCATTCAAAGAATATCCGATGGAAATAGCTGAAGTAGCAAGCATGACGATGGAGCTTTTCAGCATGGATTATTGGGATGTGTTCTTCGACAACGAAGAAGATTTAAGACGTGCAAAAGAGCACCAGCTGGAAAGAGTGATCACCATTTTTCCGTGGATTGCCGTGATAGATAAGTTTCAACATTGGGTTTACGAACATCCAAACCACACGCTTGAAGAAAGAGCTGAAACATGGCGCAGCATCTTAAACGAGTACACATCTATTGCCATTGATGTTTCGGGTCTGGAAGAATACAGGAAGTATTCGTGGCAGCGTCAGTTGCATTTGTACGAAGTACCGTTTTACTATATCGAATACGGCATTGCACAACTAGGTGCCATCGGACTCTGGAAACAATTTAAAGAGAATAAAGAAACTGCGATAAATAACTACATCAATGCACTGAAGCTAGGCGGAACGAAAACGCTTCCGCAACTGTACGAAGCAGCAGGATTGAAGTTTAGTTTCTCACCGGAGTACATCAGCGAGTTGATGATGTTTGTACACGAAGAGTTGGAGAAAGTGACGCGGCCTGCTGTAAACTAATGGGAAATTATTCCTGCAAAAGTTCTTTAATTCTGGTTTCCATCTGCTTCATTTCTGAAGGTTTGATGCCATCATAAATGTGAACCACTTCGCCTTTTTTGTTTACCAGCGCAACAAACTGCGTGTGCAGAAAATCATCATCTATATTTTCAACAAAGTTGTTGGGATCGTCGATTTTATAAATAAATCTTGCGGCTGAATACAGGCTGTCTTTCCTGCCGGTAAGAAAAATCCACTTCTTTGTATCAATCTTCATTGAATCTGCGTAATGCTTCAGCACTGCAGCAGAATCTCTTTGCGGATCTGACGTGTGCGAAAGAATCATAAAATCCTTTTCGTTCTTAAGATCATCATAAATCGGTTTCAGGTTGTTGTTCATCCGGGGGCAAATGCTCTTACAGGTGGTGAAGAAAAAATTTACCGCAACAACCTTTCCCTTTATATCAGCCTCGGTTGTTGTTTTACCGTCCTGATTTTCAAATTCAAATGGCTGCACTTTGCTGATGGGAGGAAACTTGGTTTGCGTAAAGCCGGGAATAAAAAACGAAAGTGTCGCCAAAAAACCTATGAGCAAAACTGTGAAAAAAAGAAAGTAAACAAGCCGTTTTTTTCGCATGCCCAAAGGTAAACAGCTTATCAGTTGAACCGTATGAATTAACACGTCTTTGAAAACACACGCGATAATTTATTTGGCTAAATTCACCTACATGAAATGGCGAATATCCATCATTTGTCTGCTGGTTGGGGCAGCTGCATTTGCACAGTCGAAGCAGGAGACGGAAATCAGAACTATTCTTACCACTCAATCTACAGCATGGAACCGCGGAGATATTGAAGGCTTCATGCAAACATACTGGAAGAGCGACTCACTGATGTTCATCGGCAAAAATGGCGTGACCCGCGGATGGCAGCAAACACTGGACAATTACAAAAAAAGTTATCCGGACAAAAGTGCAATGGGTCAGCTTTCTTTTGATATTATAAAGGTGAAAAAACTTTCCGGAAAATATTTTTACGTTGTTGGAAAGTGGATGCTGAAGCGATCGATTGGAGATTTGAGCGGGCACTTTGATTTGCTGCTGAAGAAAATCAACCGAAAGTGGGTGATCATTTCCGATCACAGCTCATGACCTTTTCCGCCATGTACGATATAAAAAATAGACAAACCCTGCAAGCGAGCCGCAAACAAAAAGATAGAAAACTATATTGTACCAGTGAATTTCTGAATCAATCAGTCCAAGACCAAAAAACAGCCCGAAAATCATGACAATCATCAGCCACAAAGCCCCTATAAAAAAGGAGTTGATGATTTGTTTGAAATACCGTTTTACTTCCGGCTCCATGCCGCTGCTGTATTCATCCATTATTTTTCGATTAAAAATTCAATGATTCAGGCTTTAATATTTTTCCTTATCCCGAACTTTACTAAGGTACCAACAAAGCTCTAAAGGCTGTAGAATCACCATTAAAAACGTTGAAATCCACGCGGTGTTTGATGCCATTTACCTTACCCTGGTCATTATGTTGCCAAAAGGACCAGCTCCTTGCAATTCTTGGCCTTTCAGATTGAAAATAATGCGCTACCCACATTGGGTAGTCATCAAACTCCTGATCCAAAAATCTTTCGTAAAAATTCACATACGTGTAAATGATTGGCTTCACGCCGTACGCTTTTTCAATTGTATCCAGCCATCTTTTTACTTGTCTTCTTAGCTTTTTTGGTGGCAGACCGAAATTGTTCTCAACGTCTAGCACAGGCGGCAAATCTCCGGACTCCAGCTTCACTACTTTGATGAATGTTTTCGTTTGTGGCGTTCCGTCTTTCGTGGGAACAAAGAAGTGATATGCACCCCTTGCCAATCCCGCATGCTTAGCATTCTCCCAATTCTTTTTAAAGTTTGGATCTATATCCTTTATTCCTTCGGTCGCTTTAATAAAAGCGAAACCCAACTGCACATTTTCCACTCTCATACTTTTTACAGCATCCCAATCAATTCGTTTTTGATATTTCGAAACATCTATTCCGTGTATTTGATAGTTCTGCGGAATAGGAATGCCAAATTCCTTGTACTCGGCAAAGGTGGGTTCGGGATTGCTTTTGCCGCCGAACACCATGTAGGACAACAGCACCACTGCTCCGAAAATAATTCCGAAATAAAACCATCGAAACTGCTGATGTTTTTTCTTCTTTGCCAATGAGAAAATTAACGTTAATGTGTTGGCTGCAGTATGTGCATCTTATTAAAAATAAGCAGTTGTTTACATTCAACAGTTAATTTTACAGGATGCAGTGGAACAGTAGAGACAGCCTGAATTTTCTTAGCAAGCTCACTTTCCGGAGGGCTTTAAATATGGCTAAGGTTTTCAGCAGCTATCAGGTGAGCAAATGGTTTAAAAGGCCGGTGCAGTGGGGTTATCCTATTTCCATTTCATTTGAGCCTACAACATCCTGCAATCTCCGGTGCCCGGAATGCCCAAGCGGTCTCAGAGCATTCACCCGCCCCACGGGTATGCTGCAAAACAATTTCTTTGAGCAAACAATCGATCAACTATATAAGGATCTTTCTTACCTCGTTTTTTACTTTCAAGGCGAGCCTTACTTGAACCCACAGTTTCTCGAAATGGTGCACTACGCATCATCAAAAAAAATTTACACGGCCACTTCTACAAATGCGCATTATTTAAACGACGTGAATGCAAAAAAAACTGTGGAAAGTGGTTTGGACCGCCTCGTCATATCGATCGACGGCACCACTCAGGAAACATATCAGCAATATCGGGTTGGCGGGAAATTGGAGAAGGTGTTAGAAGGAGCTTCTAACATAGTGAGGTGGAAAAAAGAATTAAAATCAAAAACTCCTTTCATCATTTTCCAGTTTCTTGTAGTGAGGCACAACGAACATCAGATTGAAGAAGTGAAACGGCTTGCTAAGCAGATCGGCGTTGACCAGGTGCGGCTGAAAACCGCCCAGGTGTACGATTATGAAAACGATCCCAATCAATTAATTCCTACAATAGACAAATTCAGCCGTTACAAAAAAAATAAAGAAGGAAAAACAGAGTTCAGAGGTAGCAACAACAATCATTGCTGGCGGCTCTGGCACGATCCGGTAATCACCTGGGATGGCACTGTTGCTCCATGCTGTTTCGATAAAGATACGCTTCACAAAATGGGAAGCCTGCATCAGGAAAGCTTCAAAGAATTGTGGCACAATCCGCAGTATAAAGAGTTTAGAAGTAAGGTGCTGCAAAGCCGCAAAAACATTGACATCTGCGCCAACTGTTCCGAAGGTGTGAAGGTTTGGGGATAATTGATTGAGCACCCGAAATATTTACTAGACAACTCCCGATGGTGATTCATGAAGAAGTTTATATGTCCTTTGGCAAATGCGGATTGCATATTCTATATTTTTGAGTGTGGGCATTGAGCAAGATATACATCAGCAAAAGTTTGCAAATGTTCATCACAAGGCGATGGTGAATTTGCTTTTCACTTATGGCTGGGTGATAGAAAAGATTAAAGATTTTTTATCCAAAGAAGATATAACTCACCAGCAATTCAACATTCTAAGGATACTGCGGGGCAGCCATCCCACACCGCTTTCCACTTTACAAATACGGGAAAGAATGCTGGACAAAATGAGTGATACAAGTAGAATCGTTGACCGTCTCGTAGCAAAAGATCTGGTGCAAAAAAATACATGTTCCAAAGACAAAAGGCTTGTGGATGTAACGATTACTGAAAAGGGACAAAAGCTCTTAAAAGCACTGGACAACAGCTCAAATCATGTGGAAGAAATAATGGGAGCGCTTTCGGAGAAAGAAGCAACACAGCTGACCGCATTGCTTGACAAATTGCGAAATAGCTCATAACTTAAACCGTCGATTAACTATGAACAAACCACTTTCCATCTTCACATTTCTCGTGGCAATCTTCTGCGCCAAGGTTTCCATCGCACAGCCGAATCCTGAATTTCGCGGCGTTTGGATAGCCACAGTTGACAATATTGATTGGCCACGGAAAAATCAGTTTAACGTCGACAGTCAGAAGCAGGAGTTCATCCGGCAACTAAATCTGCACCAGAGTAATGGAATGAACGCAGTGATCATGCAGGTTCGCCCCGCTGCTGATGCATTTTATCCTTCACCGTATGAGCCATGGAGCCAATGGCTCACAGGCATTCAGGGCAAACCGCCTTCTCCTTTTTATGATCCACTGCAGTTTACAATAGACGAAGCACACAAGCGTGGATTTGAGTATCACGCGTGGGTAAATCCGTATCGTGCAAATTTTTCTATATCGAAAGCATCGATTGCTGCTTCTCACATTACAAAGCAGCATCCGGAATGGTTTGTTCAGTACGGAAACACCAAATATTTTGATCCGGGAAATAAAGAAGCCCAGGATTGGGTGACTAAAGTGATGAAAGATATTGTAGCCCGCTATGACATTGATGCGTTGCACATGGACGATTACTTCTATCCTTACCCGATTGCGGGAAAAGATTTTCCTGACACCGCATCGTACCGATTATACGGAAATGGAATGTCGAAAGAAGACTGGCGAAGAAGCAATGTTGATTCAATTATTAAAAAAGTAGCAGCGACTATCAAAGACACAAAGCCATGGGTAAAGTTTGGTATTTCGCCATTCGGTGTGTGGAGAAACGTGGCAAAAGACCCGCAGGGAAGCAATACAAAAGCAGGTGTAACAAACTACGATGATCTATATGCTGACATTCTACTTTGGCTGAAAAACGGATGGATTGATTATGTGGCGCCGCAAATTTATTGGGAGTTCACGCAGCCGAATGCACCATTTCAACCGGTGCTGGAGTGGTGGAACAAACATTCGTACGGACGACACGTGTATGTTGGTTTAGCGATGTTTCGTGCAGGATCAAACGCTGTTTGGCGCGATAAAAGTTTAATTCCACGTCAGATAGATTCTTTGCGGAATCAGGAGAATGTGCAAGGCGCCATTTACTTCAGCAGCACCAGCTTCGATAAAAATCCCAATGGCTGGAATGATTCATTAAAAAATAATTATTACCGCGAGCCGGCTGCAATTCCGGACATGCCCTGGTTGCCTAAAAATCCGAATGCAGCAACAGGTTACAATCCAAAGCAAAAAGAAATAAAAGGTGCAGCTCCGGCAAGTAAATCCCTGCTTGTTAACCTGCTTGTGCCTTCACTTTTCTGGAACTTTAAGTTCCATGTGTTTGGCGTTTTCGCAAATTTTCTGAGGTGATGCCGCATTTTCTAACTTTGCTGCGCAAATAAGCTTAACCTTAATCTCAATCATAGGTATGCCTGGATTTGAACTTTGGAGTGATGCTGAGCGCAAAGAAGTAAATGATGTTCTTGAAACCGGAATATTAATGCGCTACGGTTTTGACGCAGCGAGAAACGGTCACTGGAAAGCAAAAAAACTGGAAGAAGAAATTTGTAAACGCTTTGGAAGCAAATATGCTCAGTTGACATCCAGCGGCACGGCAGCTTTGACTACTGCCATGGCTGCATTGGGTATCGGCGCAGGCGACGAAGTCATCATGCCGGCGTTCACATTTGTGGCGAGCTTCGAAGCAGTACTGAGCGTTGGCGCAATACCTGTTCTTGTAGATGTAGATGAATCACTTACGCTCCATCCTGAGGCAGTTGTAAAAGCAATCACACGCAGAACAAAATGCATAATGCCTGTGCACATGTGCGGCAGCATGGCAGATTTGGATGCGCTCCTGAAAATTTGCAAAGAGCACAATCTTATTTTGCTCGAAGACGCCTGTCAAAGTATTGGCGCTACCTACAAAGGCAAGTGCGTCGGCACAATTGGCGACGCAGGAACTTTTTCGTTTGACTTTGTAAAAACAATGACGTGCGGCGAAGGCGGCGTAGTGCTGACAAATGATGAAAAGGTTTACACTAATGCTGATGGCTATTCCGACCACGGACACGACCACAAAGGAGCAGACCGCGGCGCTGACCTGCACCCGTTTTTAGGATACAACTTTCGCATTTCAGAATTGCACGCCGCCATAGGTTTGGCACAAATCAGGAGAGTGGACGAATTCCTGGCCCTACAAAAAAAGAATCATTCCATTCTCAAGAACATATTGGCCGAGGTGCCCGAAATTTCTTTTCGCCAAATTCCGGATCCCGACGGAGATAGTTGCACTTTTCTGAGTTGGTTTCTGCCTTCCGAAGAAATTACACGAGCTGTTGTTCATGAATTGAAAGCTCAAAACAGTCTTGCCGGCAACTTTTATTGGTACGACAACAACTGGCACTACGTGAAAAAATGGGAGCATTTAAAAACTGCCGCCTCTCTGCATCCATTGTCGCAGGAGCAACGAACCGCACTGCTGCATTTGCAGCAACAAATTTTTTCCGCTTCGGATGCGATTTTGAGCCGTTGCATTTCCACATCCATTAGTCTTCTTTGGACGGAAGAACAAGTGAATGAAAAAGGACAGCGGATAGCGGCGGTGGTCAAAAGTATTTTGCAAAAACAACTACAGTCGACAGGTTCCTAATTCGGCTTTATCGCCGCTCCCGGTTTCTTCTCCAGGTAATCAACGTAGTCTTTGCTTCCCAGTCGAAAGAAGATGGGCAATTGCCGTTGAACCTTCAGTTCACTTTTGCAAAAGAATCCGAGGTGTTGAGTGTAGAAATTTTGCGGCAATGGGCGTAACGAGATATTTGATCTTTGTTGCACCGAATCAGGCTGGTAGCTCTTTTGCGCAATACCCTTAGAGGTAAGTATGAGCAACAGAAAGGTTAAAGCGAACATCAGCCGGGGCATGGAAAGGGATTTGCAAGTAAATTTACGGCTTGATTTTTGTGAAACCCGGCGTTCTTTAAAAAAGAGGACTGCCACAGAAGAAAACCCTGATGAGCCTTAGCCAGAATTTACAGCAGAAACTATTACAGAAACTTTCTCCTCAACAGATACAGTTGATGAAGCTTTTGCAGGTACCGACTGCAAATCTCGACGAACGGGTAAAAGAGGAATTAGAAGAGAACCCGGCACTCGAACTTTCGGACGATACTCACGACGATAGCTTTGAAGACACGAAAGATGAATTCACCGATGCGCCAGCTAGCGAAGATGATTATTCAGAAGAAAACGAATTGAACAAAGAAGACCTGTACGAGAATATTGACATTTCCGACTATGTTCACGAAGGTGATGATGAAATCGCCGATTATAAACTTCGCGACGACAGCTACGGGGAGCAGGAAGAAAAATCAACGATGCCCTACAGCGTTGAAACGTCCTTTTACGAGATCCTCGAAGCCCAACTTGGCATGCTGAACCTCGATGACCGCCAGTCTAAAATTGCAGAACAAATTATTGGAAGCATTGACGAAGATGGCTACCTCAGGCGGGAAACCACGGCTATCGTCGATGATTTGGCTTTTCGCCAGAACGTGGATACCACCGAAGAAGAAGTAGAGGAATTAATCAAAAGAATTCAACAGTTTGAACCTCCCGGCGTGGCCGCACGAAATCTACAAGAGTGCCTTTTGTTGCAGCTTTTAAGGCAAAAAGAAGAAGGAAAAGATGTTGATCTTCCTATCCAGGCACTCACAAAATATTTCGACGAGTTTACCAAAAAGCATTACGAAAAAATACAGCGAGGCTTAAACCTGAACGATGATGATTTGAAGGAGGTCATGCATCAAATCATTAAACTGAATCCGAAACCGGGAGGCAATGCCAGTGAAGTGAACAAAGCAGAAAGTTATGTTGTGCCCGACTTTTTTATTTACAATAATGGCGGCAAACTGGAGTTGACGCTCAACTCCAAAAATGCACCGGAGCTGCGAATCAGCGAAGGTTATCGCGACATGCTGAAGGATTACGACCGCGGCGCCAAAAAAGACCGGCGGCAGAAAGAGGCTGTCCTTTTTATCAAGCAGAAAATCGATGCAGCCAAATGGTTTATCGATGCCATCAAACAACGGCAACACACATTGCTCAGCACCATGACGGCGATAATGAATCACCAATATGAATTCTTCATGACAGGTGACGAAACAACATTAAAGCCGATGATTTTAAAGGATATTGCAGAAAAAACAGGACTTGACATTTCTACAGTAAGCCGAGTGGCAAACAGCAAATTTGTGCAGACGGAATTTGGAACCTACCGACTTAAATTCTTTTTCAGTGAGTCGCTCACCACCGACAGCGGCGAAGAAGTTTCAACCAGAGAGGTAAAAAAGATCTTGAGCGATCTAATCGAATACGAAAACAAGAAGAAGCCGTTGAGTGACGAAAGGCTTACCGAATTGCTGAAGGAAAAAGGCTACAATATTGCAAGACGTACTGTTGCTAAATACCGCGAGCAATTAGGCATTCCGGTTGCCAGATTACGAAAAGAGCTTTAAAAAGGGTTTCGAAACTGCTCAATTTGTTCGTTCTGGCGATGATAACAATGGACATTGAATAACTTCGACCGGATTTTTATCTGCAATAAAGCTTATGATGGCGCTGCAACAAAGAGAGACCGAAGCCGTGCTGCGCTACAAAAAAGAAGGAACTTACCAAAATGACTGCATCTGAATTTCACCCCTTCTTGCGGGTTGCTGCTAAAATCTTTTCTTACATTTTTCACCCGCTATTCATTCCGGTTTACATCGGATGGTTTTTCGTGTATGTTTTGCGGCTCTTCCCCCAAAATGGAGCATGGCAAAATACACTTGTTCTTATTCAATTCTTCGTCAATTACACTTTGTTGCCGCTTGTAACCATCCTGCTTGCCAAAGGGCTCGGGTTTGTCGATTCAATTTACCTTAAAACTCAGAAGGATCGCATCATTCCCTACATTGCGACTGGAGTTTTTTATTTCTGGGTGTGGTACGTTTCTAAAAACCAGAATTATCCTGAGGCAGTGGTCATGTTCAGCCTCGCGGTTTTTATTGCATCAAGCCTCGGATTAATCTTCAATATTTATTTTAAAATTAGTATGCATGCCCTTTCTATGGGCGTGGTTTTAACCCTGATGTTAATGCTAGCGTATTCGATCGGTGTGAGTTTTGGCTTTTACCTGTCGCTTGCTTTTTTAATTGCGGGTGTTGTTTGTACTTCACGCCTGATCAATAATGATCACCATCCCTTTGAAGTATATGCCGGATTGTTTGTAGGTGCGCTTGCACAAATTATCGCATGGGCTTTCATGTAACGAATCACTCGTATTTAACCGTCACATTTTCCTGCTTTACCAACGGAAATCCGTTCATGCGCAGATAAACTTGCGTAAGGGTTTCAACATCTTTTTCGCAATAATCAACAATGCGGCGCAAATTTTTTTCTTTATAATACACATCGTGCACCTTACTGCCATCAATATCTCCTTTCGGACTTGGTACTTTAAAAACGTGCGCAAGCAGGTTTAACGTTGTGTAGCTTTTCCAATCGCCAAACTTCCACAGTTCCATCGTATCGAGGTGCATTACCTCCCATGGCTTCTTCCCGTAGTTATTTAAAATTTCGGGCAGCGGAATTCCGTTGATCAACATCCTGCGACTGATGTATGGAAAATCAAACTCTTTTCCGTTGTGGGCACAAAGAAAACGATCTGTTCTTACGCAAGGTCTGCCTTGTGCATCTTTCGTTTCGCCCCATTGTGTGAGCAAGGCATGTAATTGCCTTAGCAATTCCACTTCTTCGTCACAACAAAACGATTTTACGCACAGCTTCCTGCCTTCTCCGTCGCCTGTTGTGTAGGCACATGAAACGCAAATAATTTTTCCAAATTCGGCGTAAATGGCAGCACGGCTGTACACTGTTTCGCTTGTGTCCTGTTCAGGATCTTTTATGATTTTTCTAGACCGGGTGTGGTCGCTCCACAAAGCCTGTGCATCACTATCAAGCTCCGTATAAAACTCCCGCTGACTTGCGGTTTCGATATCCAGAAAAAGTATATTGTTTGGGTTGACGGGCATACTACAAATATTTTTCTCCTGTATTTCGTTTTACTTCCACAACATAGTCTTTGATCTCCTGTTCTTTGTCTTTATGGCAAATAAGTAACACATCGTTAGTGTCTGCCACAATAAAGTCCTCCAGTCCCTGCAACACAACGAGCTTTTCGTCAGGCACATGCACTATACATTTATTTGCATCGAACACAATCACGTTACTTCCGGCGACCGCATTTTCCAGGTAGTCTTTTTCCATATTGTCCCAAGCACTATTCCAGCTTCCTAAATCGCTCCATCCAAAGTCGGCCGGAATGACATATACATTTTTAGCTTTTTCCATTACGCCAAAATCAATGGAAATGGACGTGCACTGCGGATATAAATTTGCTATTGTTTCATTTTCCTCTTCTGTATTCAACTTGTGTTCTTCAGCGGCAAACAACTCATAAATTTCGGGCAGATGAATTTTTACAGCCCCGAGACCGGAACTCAGTTTCCAGATAAAAATCCCGGAATTCCACAGAAAGTCTCCGCTGGCAAGGAAGGTTTCTGCCAGCTCTCTGCTCGGTTTTTCTGTAAAAGTTCTCACCTTGTATACTGACGGCGCCACTTCATGCGGCTCATGTTGAATATAGCCGTAGCCTGTGTTCGGATAGGTCGGTTTGATACCAATTGTAACCAGCGCATCGAAATGATTGGCGAACTTTAGCCCTTCGTCGCAGACAGACAGGAATCTTTCTTCCTGTAGAATCAAGTGATCTGCAGGCGCAACAATTAATGAAGCCGCAGGATTGAGCTGTTTTATTTTGAAGGAAATGTAAACAATACAAGGAGCGGTATTTTTCCTATATGGCTCGCCAATAATATTTTCCTTTGGCAAGTCGGGAAGTTGTTCGGCAGTGATCTGCAGGTAGTCGTTGGCGGTGACCACATAAATGTTTTCGATGGGTACCAGGTTTGTAAACCGGTCAAAAGTGTGTTGTATCAGTGTTTTGCCCGTGCCTAAAACATCTATAAACTGCTTTGGGTGCGCTACCCTGCTCAGTGGCCAAAATCGGCTTCCAATGCCGCCAGCCATAATCGCGACATACGTATTCTTGTTCAACTGTCGTTCACTCATCAGATAAGTCCTTCTTTTATTAGATCGTGCAGGTGCAATATGCCGAGATAGGTTTCTTTCTCTGCTACAATTAGTTGTGTAATTTCATTTTTTTGCATCAAATCCAGAGCGTTCACCGCCATCTCAGAAGGATCGATCGTTTTGGGATTGAAGCTCATTATATCTCTCGCCCGGATGGTTGTGATGCTGTCCGACTTTTCGAGCATTCGCCGAAGGTCTCCGTCGGTAATTATTCCCGCGAGTCTTCCATCCGCAGCTGTTACTGCGGTTACACCCAGCCTTTTTCTCGTCATCTCCAGAATAACTTCCTTCACAGGTTGGTCGGCGTTTACTTCCGGCTTTTCATGTTGGGTATAAAGGTCTCTCACCCGTAGATACAGCTTTTTGCCCAAGGCGCCGCCCGGGTGAATTTTAGCGAATGCTGCTGCGTCAAAGCCGCGTTTCTGCATTAGGCAGATGGCAATGGCATCTCCCATAACCAGCTGAGCGGTTGTGCTGGTGGTAGGAGCCAGGTTGTTTGGACAAGCCTCCTGCTCCACCCTTGCGTTGAATACAAAGTTTGCTTTCGTTGCAAGAAACGAAAACTTGTTGCCAGTAATTGCCAGCAGCGGATTTCCGGAACTTTTGATCAGCGAAACCAAAATCTTTATCTCAGGACTTTCTCCGCTCTTGCTCACAACAATAACACAGTCGTCCGGCTGCACTGCGCCGAAATCGCCATGAATGGCATCGGCAGCATGAAGGAAAATTGCCGGGGTGCCGGTAGAGTTAAGTGTAGCCACAATTTTTTGGGCAATTATGGCACTTTTACCGATGCCGGAGATCACTACCCGTCCTTTACAAGTTGCGAGGCTATCAATAGCTTTCTCAAAATTTTCATCTAACTGCTGTGACAGTTTGGCAATAGCAGCCGCTTCCGTTTCGATGGTCTTTTTTGCAGCTTGAAGTATTTCAGAACCTTTTTTCAACGGCTCAAAATTAGCAGATTTGATCTCACTCTATTAATCAAAAAATAGTTGTCATTTTAACTATTTTTCTGTTCCAAAGAAGTTGATCTGTCAGTAAATTCGTTGGCTCGCAAGCACAGGTCTTAGTTCTAGCGATGTTATTGATAAACTGCTTTTCAAAGCGAAAATTTAGAAGATAAATGCCGACCACAGTAAAGAAGAAGGCTCCAAAAAAGGCTTCTGTTAAGAGTACCGCGATCAATTTAAGAAAATCACTCCACGAATATTTTGGTTTCACTGATTTCAAAGGGCAGCAAGAGGAAGCAATTAATTCGCTTCTCGACGCGAAAGACACGTTCGTTATTATGCCTACCGGCGGAGGTAAAAGCCTCTGTTATCAGCTCCCTGCAATGAGCTTACCGGGTGTGGCCATCATAGTCAGTCCTTTGATAGCCTTGATGAAGAATCAGGTTGATCTTGTAAGAGGCTACAGCAGCAAAGACGACGTGGCGCACTTTCTTAATTCCACGCTGAACAAAAAAGAAATTCGCGAAGTTCACGACGACCTAAAATCCGGAAACACTAAAATGCTTTACGTGGCGCCGGAAACACTTACAAAGCAGGAAAATCTTGAATTCTTCAGCGATCTTAATATATCGTTTTTCGCAGTGGATGAAGCACACTGTATTTCGGAATGGGGACACGATTTTCGACCCGAATATCGAAGGCTCCGCGAAATGATGGATCAGATAAATCCATCAATACCGGTAATTGCTTTAACTGCTACGGCAACCCCAAAAGTGCAGAGTGACATTATTAAGAACCTGGGGTTAAGAGATCCCAATGTGTTTATTTCGTCCTTCAATCGCTCTAATCTTTACTACGAAATTCAGCCGAAAGTAAATAAGGAACAGACGCTGAAGCACATGGTGAAATTCATTAGCCAGAACAAAGGAAAAAGTGGAATCATTTACACGCTGAATAGAAAGACGACGGAAGAATTAGCCGACTTGCTGATGGCGAACGGAGTAAAAGCCGTAGCATATCATGCCGGACTGGACTCGAAATTAAGATCCGAAAGGCAGGATCTTTTCTTGAATGAAGACGTGCAGGTGATTGTTGCAACTATTGCCTTTGGAATGGGAATAGACAAGCCGGATATTAGGTTTGTAATCCACTACAACATTCCTAAATCGATTGAAAATTACTACCAGGAAACCGGTCGCGCAGGTCGCGACGGAATGGAAGGAAAGTGTATTCTTTACTATTCGCACAAAGATGTTTCAAAACTGGAACATTTAATGCGTGATAAGCCTCTTAGTGAAAGAGAAGTGGGAGCCCAGTTGATTAATGAGTCTGTTGCTTACGCAGAAAGTGGTGTCTGCCGCAGAAAAATCTTAATGAGCTATTTCGGTGAAGTTTACCCACAAGAGAATTGCGGCAATTGCGACAATTGCAGACATCCGAAAGAAAAAATAGAGGCAAAGGCTCAGGTCGCGGATGCGATAAAAGTGATTAAAGCACTGGACGAGCGATTTGCAACTGAGTATGTTGTCAGAATCATCACAGGTCATCTTACTCCGCAAATAAAGATGTTCAGGCATGAAGAATTGGACGTATTTGGAATTGGCAAAGGACAGCCCGAGCATTTCTGGAATTCGCTGATCCGCCAAATGCTTTTGGAAGGTCTGTTGCAGAAAGATATTGAAGAATATGGCGTGTTGAAGCTTACACGCAAGGCAGAAGAGTTTTACAGAAAACCGAAGTCTTTACAAATCGTGATGAACAACTTGTTCGAAGATGCCAATGCTGACGACGACGAAGGATCGGACAACGCGATGGGTGCGGCGCTGGACAATAATTTGTTTGAGCTGCTAAAAGAGTTACGACACCGCGAAGCCAAAAAGAAAAACCTGCCGCCGTTTGTCATCTTTCTCGAAAACTCTTTGCAGGACATGGCGACTATGTACCCGACGACAATCGCAGAATTGGAAAAATGTCAGGGAGTGAGCAAAGGAAAAGCGATACGATATGGAAAACCATTTGTGGATGTAATTGCAGAATATGTTCAGGAAAACGGCATCGAACGCCCGGACGATTTTGTAATGAAAAGTGTAGTAAACAAAAGTGGTAACAAAGTACATATCATTCAGCAGGTAGATAAGAAGATACCTTTGCCGGACATTGCCAGGAACAAAAATCTGAAGATTGAATCGCTGCTGGAGGAAATGGAAACGATCGCCGCAAGCGGCACGAAACTGAATCTTGATTATGCCATCTCCGATATGTTGGATGATGATGAGCAGGACGAAATAATAGATTATTTCAAGAGCTGCGAAACGTCTTCCCTAGAAGTGGCGCAGCAAGAGCTTTCTGACAGCAATTACAACTGGGAGCAGTTAAAAATCATGCGCATAAAGTTTTTGAGCGTGTACGGCAACTAAGTTTAAATAGCCTTCACCGTCACCGATAAATCTTTATTTGTTTTGGCTCTTTTGGCTTTAGCTCCTTATTTTTGCAGCCCCGAAATGGTGCGGTAGCTCAGTCGGTAGAGCAAAGGACTGAAAATCCTTGTGTCGGCGGTTCGATCCCGCCCCACACCACAGAAAAAACAACAATCCCTTGTAGGCAGTGCTTACAAGGGATTTTTTTTGATCTCCAATATGGTTCAGCGAATCACCCCTCAGGATGCATAAAAAACATTTTTTGACTGGTATTGATAATTGCCTCCAAACAAGTATTGAAGCAGACCCTGAACACTATTTTTCCATACCGGAGCTTTCGCGGCAGCTTCAATATCGTAGTATTCAGCCCGCAGAATTTTTGCCTTTACGAAAACTTTCCCCGGCTCTGCCGATGCGGTGCTTCCAAATTGGTTATGATCGTCAACCTCGCTTTCATAAACTATCCATCCCATTGCTTCCACCTGCATGTGACAGTTCATACCTTTTCTATAAAGGCTGAGGCGGAGCGGGAAAGTAGTTTCAACTTCCTGCATTTCTTCCCGCTGCTTCGGCGCAGCAAACCAGACGTAGCCAAAGTCGTCGGCCTTCACATCGGCTACAATAGCATTGGGAAGTTTTAAAATTGAATTGCTTTCGGGGGAAAAGATCGCCGTTCCAATGTCATTTATCTTTTCCCGAAGAAAAGACATGTGTTGCAATGTTTCCATGGGCTGTGTTTTTTAAGATTAAAAAATACGGCTTCAGTAAAACATCGGATTTTCTGCTTAGTACGGATTTTTAATAGGATGGAAGGAATTGCGCGTGAGAGGGACAGTAAACGTAATATGTTTTTTGTTGAAATCCAAGTCGGTTCCCTGAGCAAACTTCGAATTACTTGTGTTTTAACAAGTTAAGAAGATAAATCTACCCTGACGTGAAAGCGCAGGAGAGCTGATACAGGAGCCTTGCACCGCGCAGAGCTGAACAAACGTCTGCAGATCCACCTGGTAATAAGGTCATCTTCCTTCACCGGCGCTGCCGCCAAGTACTGCGTGCGTGATTGATATGTAATGTTTATCGCTGCTGTAGCACCTTGTTTACATCAGCTCCTTTGCCAACGGGAATGAGCCAAAAGCTATATTGATACTTGTTTTCAGTAAGTAGATATTCCGGGTGCACACGAGCACCCCAGCCAATATCACCTCCAACGCCCATTTGTTTCTTATCTACAAACAAATATGTATTGTTCCCGCGGGTTAGCTGATGGGTCAACTTCGAATTATTCAATGATTGTAAAGAATAGTCCTGCACATTCATGCTAAGAAGCGAATCACCTGCTATGAGGAGTCCATTTCCATCTTTTGTCGAAACCATAAGCCAGCGAACATCCGTCTTATTTCCGTTTTCCTGCGGCATCACATACGGAAAATATTGATCAGCAACTTTTCCTTTGTACAAACCCACGAAGGCACTTTCTTTTCTGTCTTCATAGCTTTCAAACGGACCTTTACCATACCAGCTTACCTCTGAAAAAGATGCAGGGAACTTGAATTGCATTCCAACTCTGGCCAACGGCGGCAGGTTTTCACTCATATCGAATTCGGCTTCTGTTTTGATCGTCCCATTCCCATAAACCGTGTAAAGAGCGGTATAACTGATCTTTCCCTTTTTTAGCGACATGATATTTTTTGCACGAATCTTTACTACCTGCGGCTGCACCACTTCTGTTTCTACATTTACTGGTTTTACAATTACGGTGTCTATCCCGAATGCTCTCCATCGGTGCGCATAACTGCTTTGTTTGCCTCCTTCGTCGTTGTCAGTAGGCACTCGCCAGAAGTTGGGAATTACAGGAGCTGATAAATACTCTTTTCCGTTTGCAACATAGCTTTTCAGGGCGCCTGTATTCTTATCAAAAACCACGATGAAGCCGGTGCCTTTCACCTGGATGTCAAGTCCATTTGAGAGCTGTAATGCTGGAAGACCTGACGTGTTGATTGATGGCACAAACTCGAATTTTGAAGGAATTGCTATTTGTTCTGAAGCAATTTCAAATCCCTTGGTCGCCCAACTGTTCGGCTGCTTTAGCCGAAAGCTAAAGTTCAAAAAGTATTCTGCGCCGGGTGCAATCAGTTTACTATTGAACGGAATTTTAATGTCCGCTGAGGATTGCGGTTGAACATTTAATTGCGTTACTACTCCGCTTTCAACGGATGTCCCATTCTTTAAAAGTGTCCACGTCAGGTTCACGTCTTTCAGGTCTTTGAAGAAAAAACCATTACTCACCTCGACCTCACCGTTCGTGATATCGACAGCTTTTACGTTGATATTTTGCAGCACTTTTTTCACTTCATTAATCTCCGGCTGCAGCAGTCGATCGGGACCAACCAGGCCGTCATTCGCGTTAGCACCATCAATGTAATTGACAATGTTCCAGTACTCCCTTCCGTTCTCATCTTTTGACCGTAACCCCTGATCGACCCAATCCCAAATGAATCCACCCTGTAGCCGCGGATATTTGTAAAATGCGTCCCAATACCAGCGGAAGTTGCCGATGCTGTTTCCCATTCCGTGCGCATATTCGCAAATGATAACAGGACGTGTTGAGTCTTCGTTCATAAACCGGATTATTTCCTGAACGGACGGATACATAAGTGAAATAATATCATAACGTGACAGCGTTTTTTCATACGCAGGTATTTGGCTTTCGTAGTGAATAGGGCGTGTGGGATCAATAGTTTTCATGTGCACGTACATGCTATCAAAATTTCTTCCCCAACCGGTTTCATTACCCATCGACCAGAAAATAACCGATGGGTGGTTTTTGTCCCGATGAACCATTGCTTCTGCCCGTTCAACAAAGGCTTTCGTCCACTGAGGATCTTCGGACAGATAAATGTTTTTATCAGCCCACAATTCATGGCTCTCGAGGTTTGCTTCATCCATCACATACAAACCATATTCATCACAGAGTTGATACCACTCAGCTGCATTTGGATAGTGCGATGTGCGAACGGCATTAATGTTGTGCTGCTTCATCAGTTTGATGTCTTTCACCATCAACTCTCTGCTCACTGTTCTTCCTTTGTACATGTCGAACTCGTGGCGGTTGACACCTTTTATTTCTACCGCTTTCCCGTTCACTAGTAATTGCCCATTTTTAATTTCCGCTTGTCTAAACCCGATTTGCTGATTGAGCACTTCTAAAAGTTTTCCATTTGCGTCAAAAAGTTGCAGTGTCAGTAAATACAGGTTTGGTGTTTCTGCTGTCCATTTCTTTGGATCTTTAATCGTTTCTCTGTTGTTTAGAATCTTTTCCTCTGCAGGTGCGATGTTTCCAACTTTAATGTTGTTAGAAACAATCGTTTTTCCACCAGCATCCGTTAACTGCCATTTCACCTGTTGCAAGCTTGTATTCCGCTCTGAATAATTTTTTACATGGATCGTTAGATCGAGCACTGCATCCTTGTAGTTATTGTCGAGATGTGTTTTCACATGATAGTCCCTGATGTGAACAGATGGCGTAGCGAACAAATACACATCACGATAAATACCGCTCAACCGCCAGAAATCCTGGTCTTCCAAATAGCTACCATCTGACCAATTGATAACTTCTGCGGCCAGGGTGTTTTCACCTTTTTTCAGATACGGTGTGATGTTGAATTCTGCAGGCATCATCCCGTCCTCGTGATAACCGACCTTGGTTCCGTTCACCCAGACATACAACGCAGATTGGACACCGGCGAAATGCAAAAACACTTGCTTCTCCTTCCAGGTTTCAGGAACAGTAAACGTTCTGCGGTACAGCGCCGTAGCATTAGTATCTTCTTTGGGAACAAACGGCGGATCTGCGGGAAAAGGATGCTTAATGTTGGTAAAGATGGGTCGGTCGTAATTACCCTGCAACTGCCAATTGCCAGGCACAGAAATATTGTCCCAACTTGCTGTGCTATAGTTTGGTTGAAAAAAATTGTCGGGCACAAGAACCGGAGTTTTCACCCATTTAAATTTCCAGGTTCCGTTCAAAGATTTATAGAAAGATGATTTGGATTTATCAAAAGTTTTTGCTGAAGCCACATCCTGGTAAGGAAGTAACGTGCTGTGATAGGGCTCTGTATTTATCTTAAAAACAGCGGGGTTTTCCCAGTCGTGCGGCTGTGAAAAAACGCTTTGTTGTGCAATCAAACATGCCGCAACAAGCAGCAACTTTTCGAATTTCATTTTTTGCTATTGTATGATTACTTAATTATTTCCAGTGGATCACTATGGTTTCTTCAGGCGAAATACTAACCGTATTGTTAGCAACTTTTCCTTGATGGTCCGCAAACAAAATCGATGGTTGTAAACCCGTTTTATTTTCTATCGCTACAGTTCTTTTCTCTCCGGATTTATTGATGATTAAGCTGATGAAGGAATTGCCGGATTGCAAGCTTTTCATCAGCATTTTAGACTGCATCGTCTTGAACCGAAACGGCACTTTTGCAAGGCTTTGTTTTGCTTCAGCATCTAGAAAATCAGCAAGCTTGCTGTAATCACCTTTTATTCTTCCGCCTAAACCAACAAGAGATGGCACCCACACAACTTCTCCTTTTCCAAACTTGTTTCTCACCGCCACAGGTTCGTTATTTGCAACGCTTATCACTTTTCCAGTACCTGGAACAATATTGCCTCTCCACAAGTGTGCAGGAATTGTCACATTCGGATTGGTCAGTTTTACGGAAAAAACATTATCCACCATCTTGAACTCGCTAATGTTACCACCGAAAACTTTACCCAACGGAAAGCCTGTCAACATCATGCACAATGCATTTTCATCGTAGTAAGCTGTCAGTCCATCGACAATCAGCTTTCCGCCGCGGCTCACAAAACTTTCAAGATTTTGCCAGTGCCGTGAAGGAATTGAAATCTGGTGCGGAAGAATTATTGTTGTGCCGCTGTAATCGTTTTTAGAAAAGTCAAATTCGCTTATTTCTTTAAGGTTCGTCTGAACACCCATTTCGCTGAATGCTTCAAAATAACCGAGTGCAGATTTCATCACACCCCCAACATCGCGACCTTCGTAGTGTGGCCCGCCTGCCTGCATTTTCTTTTCTACCCACATTGCTTCACGCACGTACAAAATGTTGATGCCTGACTCGGCTACTTTAGCATTAGCAAACAATTGCGAATTTTTGCTGATGATGGAAGCAACGGCGGCAGCCGCCTGCATTCTGTCAGACGGGTTGTTTTGAAAATCAAGCATCGCCCATTCGCCCGCCTCGATTCCAGAAGCCCGCGGATTCAGACACCAGAAAATTCCACCTTTGCTACCTGTTGCAATGGTGGCCCACAACCACTGTGCTGTTTCTTCTTTCGTTGGACACATAGCATTATAGCCGCTATAGGTGTTGTTTCCACCTTGCATTTCAGTCATCAGCCAGGGAATATTTCCCGCGCCGCTCCTCAAAATTTCACTGTTGGCAGACATTGCTATTGCATATTGGTTTCTATTAAAATATCCAAAGTGCCAGCTTGCATGTGCAGAACCTCCGAGGCTTGTAAGGAACTTTCTCCATTCCGGAAAGTTGTATTCAGCTGCGAGCTGAAATATTTGATGATTGTTCACATGTATGGGGCTTCCCGCATCGTACTTATGAATTTCGTCAGTAAGCCATTTTAAAAACCATGTGTTGTAATCAAGGAGAAACCTTTCTTCTGCAAAATCGAAGTGCTCAAATCCTTTGCTATTGTACGCTGCAACAGGCTGCAGTTTTTTCCATTCTTCAAACTTTTGTTTTGTAAAATCGTTTTTTGGCAGCCCGCCCGAACCAGGCTCATTTATGGGCACCCAGCCATAATGTGATTTAAACTGTCTGAAATGCGTAACGAGATTTTTGATGTAGTCGGCAATTGATTTAAGATGTTGCTCATCCCGCGGAAATTTAAAGCCGCCAACATCTGTGAAAGGCGTTGCAGGAAAAAGATTTCCATAAATTTTAATTCCGTATTTCTCACCGGATTTATAGGCCTCATCGAACAGGCTGAAATCCCATTTACCGTCCGGTGTATGCATGTAGCGCTCAAACATGCGAATGCGGGTGATGAGCATTCCCGCTTCTTTCAATCGTTTAAACCAGGTGTCGATATCCTGTGGAGTTTGCCCTGGCTCAATGAAAATCTCTGCACCAATCATCGGTACTTCGGAAGTTGAAACTTGAGCGACAGCAAATTCAGTTACTAACGTTATACCGACGAAAGCGAGAAAAATAATTTTCGCAAAAGCAGGTTTAATAGAAGCAATCATGAGAAGTGGATTATGGCACCTTTCTTATCGAACCCAAGAAAGGTGATTGAACCAAATGTAAACTGCCTAAAACGTTTTAGCAAATCTTTTTTATTTTTATTCATCAATCCCATTCAGATGATGCGAAGGATTCGCTACTACATTATTGTTTCATTCCCGGCGCTGCTCTTACTGCAGTGCAGCTTCCGCAGTAAAGTCTCCCCTGAAGTGAATCCTTCATCGGCTAGACCAAACATCATTTGGATCATTACAGAAGATATATCACCCGAAATGGGCTGTTACGGATACGGTCAGGTGCAAACGCCAAATCTTGATGCTTTTGCCAACGAAGGGATACGATATACGAACATGTATGTGACAGGGTCAGTGTGCTCGATCAGCCGTTCTGCGCTCATGACAGGAATGTCTCAGACTACGATCGGCGCACACAATCATCGCAGTCATCAACGTGATGGATATATTTTGCCATCACCAGTAAAACCGCTGACAGATTATTTGCAGCAAGCCGGATATTACAGAGTGCTTGCAGAGATGACGCCCAATGGAATTAAACCCACAGAACATCTTGATTACAATTTTAACTGGACGAACAAATATTTTGACGGACACCACTGGAAAGAGCGGAAACAAGGTCAGCCCTTTTTCGCCGAGATTCATATCAGCGTCACCCATCGAGGACCTGTGTGGAAAACTGCAGTTCAACAACATCAGCCTCAGATTGATCCAGATAAATTAAAGCTTCCTGTTTACTATCCGGACCACCCCGTCGCAAGAGAAGATTGGGCCACTTATCTTGAATCGATTCAGCTCATGGATTCGTATGTCGGCAATTTTTTGAAACGCTTAGAATCAGAAAATTTAGCTGAGAATACCGTGATCATGTTTTTTAGTGATCATGGACGGTGTCATGTACGCGACAAACAGTTTTTGTATGATGGCGGAATTCGTATTCCATTCATCATGCGTTTGCCTGAGAAGCTAAAAACGGGCACAGTGAATGACGACTTGCACAGCAGCATAGATATTTCTGCAACGACTTTGAAACTGGCGGGTGTCAATATTCCAAAGTACATGGAAGGACGTCCATTCATCGGCACTGGAGTAAAAAAACGCAATTACATTATTGCTGCGAAGGACCGGATGGATGAAACGGTTGACAAGATGAGAGCAGTGCGAACAAACGATTACAAATACATCAAAAACTATTATCCGGAGCGGCCGTACATGCAGCCAAACAAATACAAGGAAACAGAGTATCCAGTATGGAATCTGATGAAAGAATTGTGTAAACAAGGGAAACTTACGCCTGAGCAGTCATTGTTTTGCGCCCCAACCAAACCGATCGAAGAATTGTACGACATAAGATCAGACCCAGACGAACTGCACAATCTTGCATCATCACCGGAACATCAAAAAACGCTCAGGAAAATGAGAAAGATTTTAAAGACGTGGATAAAGGAAACAGATGACAAGGGACAATATCCTGAATCAGAAGCGGCAAAGCAATAAAATAAAAAAGCACTGTGAAAAACCAGTTACTTCCATTTAATTACTACCGTTTCTTCGGGAGAGATTGTTACTGACTGATTAAACACCATTCCTTTCTTGTCCGCAAATACCAACGTAGGTTTTAGATTATTTTTTACTAACAGTTCAACTGTTCTTTTCTCTTTCGATTTGTTTATGATAACCGTCAAAAATTCATTTCCCGATTGCAACACTTTCATCAAAAAATTCGGCTGATGATATTTGAATCTGAAAGCACTATTTGCAATACTAGGCCGTGCTTCGCTGTTTAGCAGAGCAGAAAGTTTGCTGTAATCTTTGCTGATTCTTCCTCCGAGTCCCACCAACGACGGTATCCAAAAAACTTCACCATTGCCGAACTTGTTTTTTGCTACAGTCACTTCATTATCAAGTGTGGCAACGGGTTTTGCTGATGTTGGTACAATGCTTCCTTTCCACAAATGGGCAGGCAATGCAATGTTTGGCTGCTTCAATTGTATGGCAAAGAGATCATCGATCATTTTAAATTCGCTGATGTTCCCTCCAAATAATTTTTCTAACGGAAATTCTGTTTGCATTATACACACAGCATTTTCATCATAGTAAGCCGTCAGTCCGTCAACGATTAATATCCCACCCTTGCTAACAAAATCCCGAAGCTTTTGCCAGTAGCGTGAAGGAACAGCAATTTGATGTGCAAGAATGATGGTTGATCCGGTGTAATCGAGTTTTGAAAAATCAAATTCATCTATCTCTTTCAGGTTTGCCTGAACTCCCATTTCGCTGAACGCTTCAAAGTAACCAAGTGCTGATTTCAAAACCCCTCCCATATTCCTTGCTTCATAATTGGCATCGGTCGGCTGCAACTTTTTCTCAACCCACATTGCTTCGTGGATGTATAAAATGTTGATCCCTGATTCTGCCACTCTTGCGTTCGCGAAAAAATCTGCGTTTCTGTTTACCACCTCAATTACAGAAGTTGCTGCTTTCATTCTGTCAGACGGGTTGTCTTGAAAGTTCAACAGTGCCCATTCGCCGGCTTCGATACCTGAGCTGCGAGGGTTAAGACACCAGAACATCGCACCCTTGCCTTCTGTTGCAAGAATTGTCCAGAGCCATTGTGCTATTTCTTCTTTGGTCGGCTGAAGCGGCGTCTTGCCGCTGTAGGTATTGATGCCACCTTGCACTTCAGTCATCAACCAGGGAATATTGCCTGCGCCGGAGCGAAGTATTTCACTGTTGGCAGACATTGCCAATGTGTACTGATTTCGTGTGAAGTAGCCATAATGCCAACTCGGATGAGCAGAACCGCCAAGACTTGTAAGAAACTTTCGCCACTCCGGAAATTTGTACAAGGGAAGATGGACGAAAATTCCTTTTCCATTTATGTGAATAGGACTGCCCGGATCGTACTTATGAATTTCATCAGCAAGCCATTGTAAAAACCAAGTATTGTAATCCAAAAGAAACCGCTCTTCGTCAAAATCGAAATGCTCGTAGCCTTTGCTGTTGTATTGAGGGACAGGTTGCAACGTTTTCCACTCCGAAAATTTTTTTTGGGAAAAGGTTTCCGGCGGCAATTTGTCTATTCCGGGTTCATTAATGGGCACCCATCCATAGCTGGATTTGAATTCTTTGAAGTGAGAAACCATGTTACGAATGCATTCTGCGATGGATTTTAAATGTTGTTCATCTCTCGGATATTTTAATCCGCCAACATCAGTAAACGGCGTCGCAGGAAAAGGGTTTCCGTAGATTTTTATCCCATACTTTTCACCTGCTTTGTATGCCTCATCGTACAAGGCAAAGGTCCAGCTTCCATCGGGCAGGTGCATGTAGCTTTCGAAAAGACGAATTCGCGCAATCGTCATTCCTGCCTGTTTCATTCTTTTGAACCAGGTATCGATCTGCTCTGTTGTTTGCCCTGGCTCAATGAAAACTTCAGCTCCAATGAGCGGAACTTCGTTCTTCGACGTTTGTGCGCGACCGGATAATGATAAGACGCAGAGTAGAGTGAGAACAATCGCTTTCATGGTCTTCTGAGCCTAACGCTACTATCAACGGGGGCCCTGTATAATATTTACTTCGAAAGTATCGTGTACGCAGCCAAATTCATCTTGAACGCTGTACGTAGTTTTCTTTTTAGTTGGCAACACCTGAAC
>JAEZJD010000166.1 GCA_023436425.1 Bacteroidota bacterium
AAGTTCGCCTGCAATGTGGACGAAAACATCATCAGCCAAATGGCAGACGCGATGGTCACCAGCGGAATGAAAGATGCAGGCTATACATACATCAACATTGACGACTGCTGGCACGGTGAACGGGATAGCCGTGGGTTTATTCAACCTGATGCAAAGCGTTTTCCATCAGGCATGAAAGCACTTGCAGATTATGTGCATTCGAAAGGTTTAAAGTTGGGCATTTATTCCGACGCGGGTTCGCAAACGTGTGGCGGAAGACCAGGAAGTCGCGGGTATGAATTTCAGGATGCGATGACGTATGCAGAATGGGGAATAGATTATTTAAAATACGATTGGTGCAATACAGAAGGTTTGAAAGCAGAGGGTGCATATAAAACGATGAGCGCTGCATTGCGCCGTGCAGGACGACCGATCGTGCTGAGCATTTGCGAATGGGGAACTGACAAGCCTTGGACATGGGGACAGTCCGTTGGTCATTTGTGGCGCACTACAGGCGACATTTACGATTGCTTTGACTGCATTAAAGATCATGGCACCTGGAAATCGTGGGGTGTGATGCAGATTCTTGACATGCAAGATACCGTACGCAAATACGCAGGACCCGGCCATTGGAACGATCCCGATATGCTGGAGGTGGGAAATGGAGGACTTTCCATCAACGAGAGCAGGGCACACTTTTCCATGTGGGCCATGCTTGCTGCACCGTTGATTGCGGGAAACGATTTGAGGAACATGAGTACGGACGTAAAAAACGTTTTAACTAACAAAGAAGTAATTGCAGTAAACCAGGACTCATTGGGTGTGCAGGGATTAAGGTATACAGTGAGGGATAGCGTGGAGGTTTGGATGAAACCCTTACGAGGCAATGACTGGGCTGTGTGTTTTTTAAATAGAAGTGTAGCGCCGAAGCACGTGGAATTTAACTGGCAAAAAGAAGTGCTTAATGATACATTTTCGAAAAGGATTTTGGATGCCGCAAATGCGAGCTATACGTTGCAGGATTTGTGGTTAAAAAAAGAAGTGGGGGATACCCGAACTGTATTGAAAGCTACCGTTCCGGCGCACGACGTGCTGATGTTTAGATTGAAACGCAAGTAAATCAGCTTCAATGAAACAAATTGCGCTGATCCTGAGTTGCATTCTTTGCTTCCAAAGTTTTTCCCAACATACAAGCAGAAGCAGCTTTAATAAGGAGTGGAAATTCAAAATAGATAGCGTTAATTCATTCGTTGCGCCGAATGTAAACGATGCCTCGTGGCGGACACTGAATCTTCCGCACGACTGGAGCATTGAAGGAAAATTTAATAAGGACAACCCGGCAGGTACCGGCGGCGGTGCATTGCCCGGCGGGATTGGCTGGTACAGAAAAACTTTTTTTATTCCGCTTTCTCAAAAACAAAAAATTGTTTTTATCGAATTCGATGGTGTGTACAGAAACAGCGAAGTGTGGATCAATGGGCATTCGTTAGGTGTACGACCCTACGGCTTCAGTTCTTTTCATTACGATCTCACTCCTTACTTAAAATATGGCGACGAAAAAAACGTCATTGCCGTAAAAGTTGATAACTCCAAACAGCCCAATTCACGTTGGTACAGCGGCTCCGGAATTTATCGAAACGTGTGGCTAACCACTTTGAATAGGTCGCACATCAATCATTGGGGAACGTTCGTTACTACACCTTCGGTTTCAAATCAACGTGCAACTGTTTCCATCACCACCTCTCTGGCAAAAGAAAAGGATTTACATCCGTTGCTTGTTACGATTATTTACGATCCATCAGGAAAAAAAATCAGCAGCAAAACCGATGTGGCTGAAAATGAAAATCTTCAGAATTTTTCCATTGATGCGCCGCAGCTTTGGTCTGTACAAAAACCCCATTTGTACAAAGCGGTATCGCAGCTGAAAAGCGGTACAAGAGTGTTGGATACATACGAAACCACATTTGGAATCCGATCCTTTTATTTTGACCGGGAAAAAGGTTTTTTCCTTAATGGCAACCCGCTGAAAATACTGGGCGTTTGCAATCACCACGACCTTGGCGCACTTGGTGCCGCTATCAACACAAGGGCGCTGGAGCGTCAATTGGAGATATTAAAAAACATGGGCTGCAATGGAATTCGAACGTCCCACAATCCACCTGCGCCGGAGCTATTGAACTTGTGCGACAAAATGGGATTCATCGTAATGGATGAAGCGTTCGATATGTGGGCCAAGGCAAAAACAACCTACGACTATAGCCTCGATTGGGAGCAGTGGCATCAAAAAGATTTGACAGACTTCATCAGGAGGGATCGCAACCATCCTTCTGTTTTTATTTGGAGTATTGGCAATGAGATTTACGAACAATGGGGTGATGAAAAAAAGGGCGACACAGCGGGACGGGTGATAGCAAGGGAGCTGGTTTCTATTGTAAAAAGTCTTGATAATACGCGACCAATTACCACTGCAAACAATGAGGTAAACCAGTGGAACAATTTATTCCAATCAGGTGCTTTCGAATTGATCGGCTATAACTACAGCCATAAACGCTGGAAGGATTTTTTGAAAGAATGGCCCGGTAAAAAAATGATTGTTACGGAAAGTACATCTGCGCTGGAAACACGCGGACATTACGATTTGTTTCCGGTGGATTCTATCAGGCGCTGGCCGCAACGATGGGACAGTGTGTTTGCAAACGGAAACAAAGATTTGACGGTTTCAGCTTACGACAATGTCAGCACGCCGTGGGGTTCCACGCATGAAGAAAGCATAAGAGAGTTGAAGAAATGGAATCATGTCTCTGGCATGTACATTTGGACAGGCTTCGATTATCTTGGTGAACCGACGCCATATCCGTGGCCGGCTCGCAGTTCCTATTTCGGTATTATTGACCTTGCCGGTTTTCCTAAAGACGTTTATTATTTATATCAGTCGGAATTTACCAACAAGCCCGTTCTGCATCTTCTTCCGCATTGGAACTGGAAATACGGAGATACTGTTGATGTGGTTGCGTATTACAATAACGCCGATGAAGTGGAGCTATTGCTTAACGGTAAGTCGTTTGGCACACGTAAAAAACAAGGCGAAGAGTTGCACGTGAACTGGCGGGTGCCTTTTGCGCCGGGTGTGGTGAAAGCAGTTTCAAGGAAAGGAGGCAAAGTTGTTTTAACCGCAGAACGTGTTACAGCAGGTGAGCCATACAAGTTGCGGTTAACACCTGATCGAAAAACAATTAAGGCTGATGGTGAAGACCTGTCTTTTGTCACTATAGAAATTCTTGACCAAAACAATGTGCTCGTTCCAACGGCTAATGATCTTGTAAAATTTTCAATCAGCGGCAACGGTTTTATTGCCGGTGTTGATAGTGGTGATCCTGTTAGTCTTGAATCTTTCAAATCCAACCAGCATACAGCATTAAATGGTAAAGCTTTGTGTATTGTTCAATCAAATGGCAAAAAAGGGATCATATCATTAAACGCAACTGTTAAAGGATTACAACCAGCAAAAATTCAAATTATTGCTAAATGAAGCTGAAGAAGAAAGTGATTTTCTGTATCCTGACTTTATCTGTACTGGGTGCAAATGCGCAGCAATTCACCGATCGTATCAAATTGAATCAAGTTGGATTTTATACTAACGGGCCAAAAGTTGCCGTAGTCACCGGCGAAGTGATGGCGCCTACGTTTTACGTCACTTCAACCAATTTGCGTGATACTTTTTATTCGGGCACATTGAGTGCCCCAAGGCAGTCACAATATTCAAA
>JAEZJD010000293.1 GCA_023436425.1 Bacteroidota bacterium
TTGACCAATATTCCTTACTGCTGCCTCCCGTAGGAGTCGGGCCCGTGTCTCAGTGCCCGTGTGACTGGTCGTGCTCTCACACCAGTTACTGATCGCAGGCTTGGTGGGCCGTTACCCCGCCAACTACCTAATCAGGCGCACGCCCATCCAAAACCGCCGGAGCTATAATCTCTAAGTGATGCCACTCAACGATGTTACGGTGTATTAGTCCGAGTTTCCCCGGGTTATTCACCAGTTTTGGGTAGGTTGCGTACGTGTTCCGCACCCGTTTGCCGGTCGCCGCCAGGTATTGCTACCCGCGCTGCCCCTCGACTTGCATGTATTAAGCCTGCCGCTAGCGTTCATCCTGAGCCAGGATCAAACTCTCCATTGTAAATGAGTTTTGATACTGACTATTAAATTCTCAAAAGGAGAAATTAACGAGTCAAAATCGAATTATATTCGCTTGACTTACCTAATGTTTGTTACACCGAAGTGTAACGTGCTGTTGCTTCCAAACTTTCAAAGAACTTAAACCGATGCAAACTTACGTTACGCATTGATTTAGAAGATGTTAAGGTTTCGAACCTTTAGGCCTTTCGCCCATCTTTTTCTGTAAAGAACTCTTTTTGCCAAACCTTTTTTTGATTGGGAGTGCAAAAGTAAGAGCCGTTTTGTTACCCTCCAAAATTATTTCAAAACATTTGATATAATTCTGGACCCATTAACAATAGTAAAGAACTTGTGAATGCGTTTTCGAAAAAAGCGGACGGCAAAGATATAACTCTTCAACATACCGCACCAAATTTTTAGCGTGCTATTTCCTCACAAAGGCTGTTAAAAACCTGTGGACTGTGTTGTGAGAGAAGTGATTCAAAAAGCGGGTGCAAAGATAGGTAAGTTTCTGATACTCACCAAGTTGTTTCGCACCATTTCTGTGAACAAAATGCAAAATGCAATTGTGAACTTTGATTTGTTTCTTCAGACTTTCAAAAAGCGGATGCAAAGATAAGTTGCAAAAACAACTAGTTCCAAATGTTTTTAGGTCTTTCCTGCTAAAAAGGTGTGAAAGAACCTTCAGCGCCCGCGTTTTCTTCTGAACCATTAAAGTAGCTAGCAGGAAATTCTACATGTTTTAAAAACAGACCATGTGCAGGAACTGAAGAACCGCTTTTCTGGTGCTGTTCGAAAAAGGTTTTGAATTCAGCTAACGACAGTTTTGATCTACCAACTTTTAAGAGAGATGCCGTGAGTAATCGAACCATGCCGCGCAAAAAACGATTTGCTTCGATGTTGAACACAAGCTGCTCGCCTTCCTCTCCCCATTGACATTTATAAATGGTACAATAAAAATTTTTTACCTCCGTGTTAGACTTCGCAAAAGAAAAAAAGTTGGTTTGCTCTTTCACTATTGCTGCGGCTTGGTTTAATGCTTCAAAATTTAATGAGTAAGGAAAAAAATATGAAGTCTGCTGTAGGAAGGGATTTTTGAACCGATGAATTCTATAAATGTATTCTCTGCTCGTAGCGTCAAATCTGCAATGCGCCTTCTGTGCCACAGGAAAGATTTTTCTTACAACGATGTCACCAGGCAGAATAGCATTGCATTTGTAAATAAGCTGTTCCTCATTTGTGATTCCTTTCCAATTGTCGACCGGAAGTTCGCAATCAAAGTGAAAAAAATTCTGCAATGCGTGCACGCCGGCATCTGTTCGAGATGAACCTGTTAGTATTAGATTTTTTCGCTCATTAGGAGACAAATCATTGTTGGAGGAAGCGTGTAAAATGTTGAGCGCTTTTTCAATTTCTCCCTGAATTGTATTTGCATTTTGCTGAACCTGGAAACCGGCGTACTGCGTGCCTTTATATGCAACTTCAACAAAATATCGTGGCATTTATTCTCCGACTAAAGCTTTAAAGCGTTTTAGATAATACGCATCTCTAATTTCTGATTCAAGCGAAGAGAAATTTTGTTTATCTGAAGAGTAGTTAAACGCTGCATCGAAAAACTGGTATTTGCCTGCAGATGTAAGAAATAGTGCACTCAAATTTCTGATTTGCTCGGTAGTAAAGCACTCTTTCCTAAAATATTTTCGAGCTTCTTCTATCATTGATTCATCGGTTTCCTTACCCGCCATGCTTTTCCGCAACTTGAAAAAATCTTTATCCGACGCTAACGCCTGACAAGCAGCATTGGTATTTTCATTTGTTGACGTTTTCGGAGCAACGACAATAATTTGCGTGTCCGCCGGTGGCACGGATGAAGACACGGGTGCTTCCGCTTTTATTTCTTCTTCTTTTTTCTTTTTTTTCTTTTTCACCACTTCGGTTTCCTGCTTCGCCGGCGTTTCCTTTTTTATCTCCAAAAACATGCTCTCGTCTTGTTTTGGAGCAACATCGTTTTGGGCAATATTATATTTGGAATTGGGAATAAGCAGCTGAATTGTATCGACTTGTCCATCATGAATGTCATAATAAACCGCACCAAAACCTTCTGTCGTAGATGTTTCCGAATATCGTGAGATGTAAGATTTTCTGTACGATGCCGCAGTTGTGGAAGAACTATTCTGGGCACCAAATTCATTTAAAACATTTGCAGATGTTTGCGTTTGCTCGCTTGGGGTAATTGCGGATTTTGGTTGCTCAACTGCAACTTCAGTTTTTGTTTGTGAAGAATCCGGCTTGATCGGGTTTATCACTTCTGCATTGACAGCAACTTCATTTTTGGCGTCCGGAGTTTTGGCAACAGATTCCTTCACTTCTTCAACTTTCTTTGGCTCTTCCACTTTCGGTTCGGGCTCTTTCTTTGCCAGAATTGGCACCTTTACCAAACTCGGATCTTCCGCTGCCTTTGAAAGAACAGTAGAAAATTTATCTGTCTTCGTCTCATAACCAATAATAGGAGTAGTTGGCGTGTTGTCAACTTCTGGCTTTATCAGTGCCACGTTTTGTAAGTCAAAAAGTGCAGGTCCTTCATCAAACTTTTTCAGCACAAAGCCTCTGTCGCTTTCATCAATTGTGATGGAGTATTTTGCCTCTAGTGATGTATTAGAAGAAAATCCGAGAATAAAACGATACGTGCTGTCCTGAAGATTGGGGATGATTACATAACCTGCAGACCCTGAGTTAAACACCTTGTCTTTAAACTTTACGTAAAAGGGTGCTTGCTCTTCCGACTGAAAATAAATGTAGTAAGCTTTTTGAGCTGACGCCGCAATGCACAAGGCAGAAAAGAACAAAAACAGCAAAGGTTTTTTCATAGTCGTTCAAAATTATGGGAATTCTCCACTGCAAAGAAGCAGAAACGGACGCAGAAGCTGCATCTTAGTAATAATAAATATATTGTAAAAGCCGGTTTGCGAAAAAAATATCTACCAGCTGCCGCTAGCTCCGCCGCCACCGCCGCTGCCACCGCCGAAGCCTCCAAAACCACCTCCGCCTCCGCCAAAGCCTCCGCCGGACCAACCGCCACCGCCGAAGCCACCCGGGAAAATAACTGGTCCGCCAAAGCCGCGATATCCTCTTCTTGACATAAACCC
>JAEZJD010000018.1 GCA_023436425.1 Bacteroidota bacterium
GGTTTTTTGTTGCCATCGGACACAATCCAAATTCTGAGATCTTCAAAGGGTGGATTGACATGGATGAAGCAGGATACATCAAAACTATTCCGGGGTCGGCACAAACGAATATTGAAGGTGTTTTCGCAGCGGGCGACGTGCAGGACAAAATTTATCGGCAGGCAGTAACAGCGGCCGGTAGCGGTTGCATGGCAGCATTGGATGCTGAGCGGTATCTCTCAGCAAAAGGATTGCACTGACGATGTCACAGGTGAAATAGTAAACCGAAACCTGAGACATCAGATCAAAATGACGTATTGAACTTTAAACTTTAAAACTGAAACCTTAAACCTTTCGTCTGTCTTCATCCATTACCATAGAACTCACAGGCTTGCGTTTCTTCGCTGAACACGGCATGTATCAGGAGGAGATGAAAGTGGGTAATGAATTTGAAGTTGATATCTCACTTCAAACCAAGGCTCCGAAAAAAGTTATTACTTCCATCGAACAGACAATAAACTACGTCGAGGTCTACAGGATTCTACAAGAAATTTTTTCTGTGCGAAAACAACTGCTTGAAACCTGTGCCATGGAAATTGGCAATCGCCTGGAAGAAAAATTTCCTGCAATAGAAAACATTTCGATAGTATTAAAAAAGCTGTCACCGCCTATCACCAATTTTTCCGGAGCGGTGGCTGTGCGCTACAACAAGTCAGTAAGACAGAAGTAATAATTACTGAAAAGCCGGGTGATACCTTTCCAGCGTCTGCCGCAAATATTCTCTGTCAAGGTGCGTGTAAATCTCTGTCGTGGTAATGCTTTCGTGTCCCAGCATTTCCTGTACTGCACGCAAATCTGCGCCGCCTTCCACAAGGTGCGTTGCAAACGAGTGACGGAAAGTATGTGGCGAAATAGTTTTATTGATTCCGGCTTTTTTTGCAAGTTCTTTGATGATAAGAAAGATCATCACTCTCGTTAATCTCTTTCCTCGGCGGTTTAAAAAAACAATATCTTCTTCGCCGTGCTGCGGCTGTTGGTGTACACGAACATGGTTGATGTAAATAGACAGGAACTTGCTGGCACTTTCTCCAATCGGTACTAATCGTTCTTTATTTCCTTTTCCAATAACGCGGATGAATTCGACATCCAAATAAAGCTGGGAAATTTTCAGGTTCACCACTTCGGTTACTCTTAATCCGCAGCTATACATTACTTCCAGAATGGCCTTGTTGCGTGTTCCCTCCGGAGTGCTTAGGTCTATGGCTGCAATTATCTTTTCTATTTCCTCGAAAGATAGAACGTCGGGTAAGGTGCGCTTTAATTTTGGCGCTTCTAACAATGCAGTGGGATCAACATTTGAGATGTCTTCCAAAAAGCAATACTTATAGAAAGCTTTGATTGCTGAGATAACACGTGCCTGCGAAGAAGCAGTCATTCCTAATTCCACCAGCCATTTTACAAATTGTTGTAAATCACTTAAGGCAATTTGCGACGGGCTCTTTGTGCTATTTTCTGCAGATAAAAATGAAGTGAGTTTTTCAAGGTCGCCGAGGTAAGCAACCACACTATTTTCTGAAAGTGATTTTTCAAGTTGCAGATAAGCTTTGAATCCTTTTTTATAAGATTCCCACATGGGCAATTCAGTTTTGCTTCGCTATCTACAACTGTATATCCTTTTGCAGTTCCACAGGCTCGCCTTTTTTGAGGAGACGAACGAAGATTCTGTTGTTTGTTACGTTTATAGAATCTACTGATTCATGAATTTTATTGAAGTCAATGTCGTACGCTTCTTTAAAACTCATAATGGCTTCCTGATCTGTTTTAATATTCACCACGAAAATGGAACCCCTATCTGTGTAGGCTCTCAGGTCCGGAGCAACGGAAAATTTTGGATCGAAATTATTTAGCGCACCGGTGTACTTGCCAATAGTTCCGTTTTTCGCGAAAGGCAACTTGAGCAAATAACCCCTGCCGGTGAGACAATCATTGAAAGTGAGCCACGCATAACTTGTATCTTTTATGAAACAACTTATGGAGGAAGAGTTGATGCGAACGTCCTGACCGATAAACGAAGGCAAATGAATGTTTTTTGCAAAATCCATCATATAGTGGTGCCACGTTAAGGTGTCGGGCATACAATTCTTTATTCCGATGTCAACCCGGGGTGCAAACTTGTGATCACCTTTAAAGTGAAAACTATCTGAGCTACAGGTAGTGTCGCAAAAAGTTTTGGAGGATTTGCTCTCATTGCTGCAGCTGACAAACGACAGTGATATCAGCAGAACAATAGCCAAAAAAATTTTCATACACATGTTGGTAACAAAAGTAGCGCTTCAGAATATTACCGTTTAAAATCTTTTATCTTCGGCTCATGTCGTATTACAGGAGAAGGTTTCGCGAAAAGGTTGCCAGGCAACGTTCCAGCCTCAGACGCTTTCTGACAAAAATTGAAAACAATCCTCCGTCGAACCTTGATATTTACGCAACACAAATTGATGCGGCAACATGGAAAGAAGTGAATTGCACTGCGTGCGCCAACTGCTGTCGCAACATGACGCCGACCTATTCTTTCAAAGACCTTCAGCGAATTTCGAAGCACCTGAACATGACCATCAGCCAGTTTAAAGCAAAGTGGTTGTACAAAAATCGTCAGGGCGAATGGATGAATATTTCGCGACCTTGCCAGTTTCTGGACAGGAAAACCAACCTATGCACCATTTACGCAGTTCGTCCTGCCGATTGCGCCGAGTTTCCCCATCTCACGAAAGCTCCGATGACGGAGTACATCCACATTCACAAACAGAATGTGCAACATTGCCCTGCTACATTTATGATGGTGGAAAAGCTTATGGAAAAAGTGGCAGAATTGAAAGTAGCGCGGTTGCTGGATTGATTAGATATAAACATCCTTTATAAAGAAGTATTCTGCATCGTTGCCGCGGGTAATTATCGAGAGAATATCCAAATGAAAGTTTTTGTGCTGTGGATGTAGAAACAGATACTGATCCACCGCCTGAAGCAGAAATTTTATTTTCTTTTTTGAAACACTTTCCTCCGGCATTGCAAATTGATGGGATGACCTGCATTTTACTTCCACAAAATGCAGCAGCTCGTCTTTAATTGCAATGATGTCAATTTCATAATGTGAGTATCTCCAGTTGCGATGCAGAATCTTAAAACCATTATTGACTAGGAACGCCTCAGCAAGTTGCTCGCCCTTCTTACCTAAATCAATATGAAAAGCCATCACTTAACTTTAGCCCAAAATAACCATAAATGACTTTGCAGCGACGGATTTACAAAATAAAAGGAGTGGTGCAGCATTACTCCTGGGGTGGATATGATTTTATTCCGAATCTAATTGGCGAAAACAATAGCGAACAGAAACCTTACGCAGAGTACTGGCTTGGTGCTCACCCAAAAGGACCGGCAATGCTGCAACAAGATCATTTACCCTTGAACAAGTTCATCGAACAACATTCCGCTGAAATTCTTGGTAAAACGATTTTTGAAAAATATGAGACGCTTCCGTTTTTAGTGAAGGTGTTGGATGTGCGTCAAATGCTTTCCATTCAGGTACATCCGGATAAAGAGTCGGCAGCCAAGGCGTTTGATGAAGAAGAAAGCCTTGAAATTCCTCTAAATGCTTACAACAGAAATTATAAGGACAAAAATCATAAGCCGGAAATGATGATTGCGCTAACCGATTTCTGGTTGCTGCACGGATTTAAAACCGAAGAAAAATTAGTTGCAATTCTCGGGTCAATTCCTGAACTCTCTTTTCTCCTAAACATATTTTACGATCAAGGTTACGAGGGTTTGCTGCAGGTTGTCATGACGCTTCCGCAAAAAGATGTAAACAACATTTTAGCGCCGCTGATGCATCGTATCATACCTGCATATAAAACTGACAAATTTGAGAAAAGCAGTGAGCACTTTTGGGCCGCGAGAGCCGCAACAGCCTTTTGTAAGAATGACAATTTTGATCGGGGCATTTTGTCCATTTACTTGTTGAATGTAGTTCACCTGTTGCCGGGTGAAGGAATTTTTCAGCCTGCCGGTATGCTGCATGCGTATCTTGAAGGCCAAAATTTGGAGGTGATGGCTAATTCCGATAACGTGTTGCGTGCAGGACTTACCGACAAGCATATAGACACCGCAGAACTGATGAAGCATGTGGCATTTGTTGCCACAGTTCCCGAAGTGCTTCAATCGAAAGGTGATAATCATATTTTCAAAACGGGTGCAGATGAATTTGCTGTTCAACAACTGCAGGTTGATACCACTTACGCTTACGTGTCTGCTTCTGCTGAAATATTATTGGTAATTGATGATGCGATAACGGTTATTTGCGGTGAGGAATCCATCGATTTGAAAAGGGGTGAAGCTGCGTTTGTGCTGCCGCAGTCCAAGCTGGTTTTGCAGCCGAATGACAATGCTGAAGTTTTTCGTGTTTTCACACCATAGACCAAAAGATTGATCAACCTTTTTTATTTTTGCTGAAACAGAAAACATGAAAGCAAATCGTTCCACCATATTCGCGTTCGTTCTTTTAGTCCTTGCTGCTTCTCTGTACCGTATATGGCCGGATCGTCCGTTTGGTTTTGCGCCGCAATGGGCAATGGCAATATTTGCAGGAGCTGTAATCAAGGATAGACGATTAGCGTTTCTGCTGCCGATAGCTTCGATGTTCATTTCAGATGCACTCTATCAGCTGCTTTTTGTAAATGGGCAATCGTCCATATGGGGAATTTATGAAGGGCAATTAACCAACTACCTTTTGTTTGCGGGTCTTGTTTTCTTTGGCATTTTGATTCGCCGGATTAACTGGCTCAAAATTATTGCTGCCTCGCTTGCGGCGCCATCCGCATTTTTTCTATTAAGCAATTTGCTCGTTTGGACAGCAGGTGCCGGATTTTCGCGGCCACAAACATTTTCAGGTTTATTGCAATGCTATGCGGACGGAGTTCCTTTTTATCAAATGAGCCTGGTGTCAACTTTGATATTTTCTGTTATTCTGTTTGGCGTTTATTTCTTTGCGCAAGCAAGGGTGCCGAAACAGCAATTAGCATAAACTACATCAAAAGCTCTCCGGGACCTTTTTCATATCCTTCATCAATCATCAGGTTGTCGCCATCCGCAGCCGCTGTTGCGAGTTCATCGCAGCGATTGTTGTATGCATTGTCTGCATGCCCTTTCACCCAAATAAACTTTACGCGGTGTTCCTTGTATAAGTTGTAAAACTTAACCCACAAATCTTTATTCTTTTTTCCGCCAGAAAAGTTTGTCGCCAGCCATTTGTTCAACCATCCTTCGTTCAAAGCTTTTACAATATATTGACTGTCTGAATAGATCGTGATGTTTAAATTGACTTTCTTCAATGCTTCAAATCCGGCGATTACAGCCATTAGTTCCATTCTGTTGTTCGTGGTAAGCCGATAACCTGCTGACAACTCCTTCGTTCTTCCGCCGCTCATGAGAATCGTTCCATATCCGCCCGGTCCGGGATTGCCACGTGCAGCACCATCGGTGTAAATCGTTACGTCTGTCAATGTTCGTCTATTTAAACCTGGAAAACACCTACTTTAAAATCATCGATCTCGGGTTGATGGTTCGCTGCATGCAACGATTCGGAAATTATTCGTCGCGTGTCTGCAGGATCAATTATAGCATCTACCCAAAGCCTTGCAGCGGCATAGTATGGAGATGTCTGTTTCTCGTAACTGTTTTTTATTTCATTCAACAACTTAGATTCATCTTCAGGCGTGATGTTCTCACCTTTGTTTTTAAGTGCAGCAACCTGAATTTGTAAAAGTGTTTTCGCGGCCTGATCACCGCCCATTACAGCAATCTTTGCTGTAGGCCACGCATAAATAAAACGCGGATCATATGCCTTGCCGCACATTGCATAATTGCCTGCGCCGTAGCTGTTGCCAATTATGATTGTAATTTTTGGAACAACAGAATTAGCAACGGCGTTTACCATTTTTGCGCCATCCTTTATAATCCCTGCATGTTCGCTGCGGCTACCCACCATAAAGCCGGTAACATCCTGGAGAAACACTAATGGAATTTTTTTCTGATTACAATTCATAATGAATCGGGCAGCCTTGTCGGCACTATCGTTGTAAATAACCCCGCCCATTTGCATCTCGCCCTTTCTATTCTTTACTATTTTTCTTTGATTAGCTACAATACCCACTGCCCAACCATCAATTCTACCGTACCCGCAAATAATTGTTTTACCGTAATCTTCTTTGAATTGATCAAACGAGGAGGCATCGACAATTCGTTCTATCACATCAAGCATATCGTATGGCTTTGTGCTGTCTGTTGGGAAAACATCATAAATATCATCGCGGTCCTTCGCCGGTTTTCCTGACTTAATACGATTGAATGCTGCATCTTTATTCTCAGGTAGTTTGTCCATAATTCTCTTTACCTGATCCAAACATTCGTGTTCGGTTTCAAACTTGTAATCTGCAATGCCTGAAATTTCCGTGTGAGTAATTGCGCCGCCAAGGGTTTCCGCGTCAATATCTTCACCTATTGCAGCTTTCACGAGATAAGGACCGGCCAGAAAAATAGACCCTTGATTTTCTACCATCAGTGTTTCATCGCTCATAATCGGTAGGTATGCGCCGCCTGCTACACAAGCGCCCATCACTGCAGCAATTTGCGTAATTCCCTTTGCGCTCATGCGTGCATTATTGTAGAAAATACGTCCGAAATGTTCTTTGTCCGGGAAGATTTCATCCTGCATCGGCAGGAAAACTCCGGCACTGTCCACCAGGTAAATGATTGGGAGGTTATTCTGCATCGCAATCTCTTGCATGCGCAAGTTTTTTTTCCCTGTTATCGGGAACCAGGCACCGGCTTTCACCGTCTGATCGTTGGCAACAATAACGCATTGCCGCCCGCTTACATATCCCACGCCTGCCACAGTTCCTCCTGCGGGACAGCCGCCCTGCTCTTCATACATTTCGTATCCGGCTAGCGCACCAATTTCAACAAACGCAGAGTTCTTGTCAATCAGGTAGTTGATTCTTTCTCTCGCAGTCAACTTATTTTTCTCTCTTTGTTTTTCAATGGCTTTTTGCCCGCCTCCCTCGGCAATTTTTGCAAGCTTTTTTTCAAGTGTCTTTACCAACTGTTGCATTGAAGCTTCATCCTGCTTCCTATCCATAGTGCTCATGAAACAAAGATAGCAGTTGAAAAACGAGGTAAAACAGTCACCGAAAAGCAAAATTTATCTAAAGTGATCAACCATGGGACGCAAAATGACGTTTCAACAAAAAGGTTTGTGGCAGATGGTTCATTATTTGCTTAGATGATCAATAAATCCTTTACACATGTTCACTAAGATGCCCCGGAAACAGTTCTTTACAGGAATTATGTTGCTGTCTTTGTGCGTATTGCAAAGCCAAATTTCTTTCAGCCAATATTTCGGACGGAACAAGGTGTTGTACCAGGACTTTCCCTTCAAGCTAAATCAGACACCACATTTCGATATTTACAATTATCTGCAAAACAATACTTCGAAAACCTGGTTGACGCAAAATAGTGAGCAGTGGTACCTCATGCATCAGCAGGTGTTGCGGGATACGTTCAAAGAACGTAATCCAATGATCATTTACAACAGCCATGCACATTTTCAACAAACGCGGGCCATAGAAGGTCAGATAGATGTGGGTACCGGTGGCGTTACTGAGGGGCTGAAGAACAGGGTGGTTTTGCCTTTCATGGAATCGAATGCACAAACTGATCACGTGATCGGGCATGAATTGGTGCACGCATTTCAATATCATTTGATAAAAGATTCGATGTCGTTGAACGCATTGAACAATCTGCCGCTGTGGATGGTGGAGGGCTTGGCGGAATATATGTCGATAGGCTATATAGATGCAAATACGGCCATGTGGTTGCGGAGTGCTGTCGCTGCAAACAAACTGCCCACATTGAAAGATCTTACCAACCGTCCTGATCTGTACTTTCCATACCGTTGGGGAGAAGCATGGTGGGCTTATGTAACTGCGAAATATGGTGACGGCATCATCAGAAAAGTTTTTATTGAAACGGCAAAAAGAGGCTACAACGATGCCTTGAAATATTTGTTTAAAATTGACGAGAAAGAATTTTCTAAGCAGTGGCAGGATGCAATTAAAGCTGCCTATGCCCCGATGCAAAGCACAACAAGTTTGTCGCCCATCGGACAAAATCTTGTGGATGAAAAAAGAGCAGGACGTCTGAATATTGTACCGAGCTTAAGTCCCGATGGACAGTATGTTGCGTTCTGGAGCGAAAAGAATTTATTCACCCTTGATTTGTTTATCGCTGATGCAGCCTCGGGAAACGTTATTGAAAAGGTTACGTCCAATTCTTTCAACTCGCACATAGATCAATACAGTTCTTACGAGTCGTCGGTGGCTTGGTCGCCGGATAGCAGGCGGCTTGCATTTGTAGCTTTTGCCAAAGGGCACAACCGATTAATCATCGCGAATACACAGGGGAAAATTGAGCAGCAGCTCGACATCCCCGGTGTGAACAGTTTTTCAAATCCTGCGTGGTCACCTGATGGCAACACAATTGTTGTTACCGGTTTAATTGGAGGTCAAAGTGATTTGTATGCTTATAACCTGAATACGAAGGCTGTTAAGCAATTGACAAACGATCGCTACTCGGATATGCAGCCATCGTATTCGCCTGACGGCAAATGGATTGTTTTTGCAACAGACCGTGCTTCTGTATCGGGCAAGATGCTGCAACATTCATATTCACACAACATTTCTGTGTACGATGTGCAAACCGGTGCTGTAACAAACCTCGATTTCTTTCCGGGAGCAGATAATCTGAACCCGGTGTTTGCCTCTGACAACAGCACGGTTTATTTTCTTTCCGATCGCGACGGCTTCCGCAATCTTTATAGCTATAACATCAACACAAAAGATTTGAATCAGCTGACAAATTTGTTTACTGGAATTGCTGGAATTACAGCTTTTTCGCCGGCGATAAGCGCTGCCCGCCGCACAGACGATCTGGTTTACAGCTATTACACAAACAACACTTACTCGATCTATAAAACACGAGCAACCAGTTTGCAAAAAACTCCTGTGAATGGTTCTGCCGTTGACATGCGTGCTGCCACATTGCCCCCGTTTAACAGAGTGGGTAACGATATAGTTCAGAATAACATTCAAAATCCTCCGTCGCTTTCTCTTGCACAACAAACAAGTAAAGAATTGCCATACAAATCGCGTTTTCAGCTCGATTATCTGGATAACTCAGGCGGAATTGGTGTGCAGAGTGGCGGTGCCTATGGAACAGGAGTAGCCGGCGGTGTGAATGGAATTTTCAGCGATATGCTGGGCAATCATCAATTGTTTACAGGCTTGTCGCTTAACGGAGAGATATACGACATTGCAGGGCAATTCGCTTACCTCAATCAAAAAAATAGAACGAATTGGGGTGTATCTGTTTCACACTTCCCGTATTTATCCGGGTGGGAAGAATTGGATACAACAACTCTAAACTTAAACGGAGGCAGTTTGCCTGTTTATAACTATTCACTCAATTTGCTGCGAACATTTCAGGATCAGTTTTCTTTGTTCGCTGCCTATCCGTTTTCTACCATAAGAAGAATTGAAGCGGGTGCTTCTTTCGCCAGGTATTATTATCGGATAGATCAGTATTCTGATTATTATGAGCGTTCAGGAAATTTCGTGGGAAACTATGTTGGCAGTGAACGTAACAAACAACCAGCGCCGCCCGGTTTCAATTTCGGACAAGGATATCTGGCACTCGTTGGCGATAACTCATTTTTTGGTGTAGCGTCGCCGTTGGCAGGTCACCGTTTTAGGTTAGAAGCAGGTCAATACGTCGGTGTTGTCAACCTGCAAAACCTGCTCGGAGATTACAGGAAATATTTTCGTTTTCAACCATTCAGTTTGGCGGCACGCAACATGTATGTCGGGCGTTTTGGAAGAGACGCAAACAGCGAAGTGTTGCCACCACTTTTCATCGGCTATCCAACGCTGATTCGCGGGTACAGTGCACTCGATTACACCAGTACCGGCAAATCTAACAGCGTCACCATTAACGATTTAATGGGCAGTCAGATGTATGTGGGCAATGTAGAACTTAGGTTGCCATTCACCGGGCCGGAACGTCTATCGATGATAAAGTCCCGCTTTTTAATGACGGAATTGAATCTATTTACTGATGCCGGCACTGCCTGGGGCGATACGAAGTTTTTGTCCACGGGCGGTTCCGCTGTAAGCAGGCAAAACCGTTGGGTTTTTAGTTCTGGAGTTTCCTTGAGGGTAAATGTTTTTGGGTATTTAGTGGTGGAACCATACTACGCCATACCGTGGCAGAACGGTGGCACAAGCAATGCGAATTTTGGAGTAAATTTTGTTCCGGGATGGTAAATAAGAGTGTATGACAAAGAGAGATTTTGATGCAAAGGGAGAAGTGACTCGCGGAACCGATGCTGAGCCCCACATTCCTGAAAGTAAGAAGCACTACTCAGATGAAGCGAAAGGAATTGCTGAAGTGAACGTGAAGAATGCACATGCATCCGGGGATGGTTCGATAGGTAGAAACGATACACGAATAGGCGGGACGGCGGAAGAGGGTGATCCGGAAATTGATTGATTCTTCGGTGCGTTAGAGGGTTTTTTCGATTTGTAATGAATCATCGAAGCATCTTCTAATGCACCACTAAATAAGCTTCAGATTCGAAAGCTCTAAAGTCTTCTTTCAGATCTCTAAAGAGCTTGCGGAACGTGAACATGCGTTCCCGCAATTTGCCGTGATTGTCCATTTTTATGCTCTCCAGCCCTAACCCGGAAAGTTCTTTTACGAATGCAGCAAGCTGCTTTTCGCTTACGTTAAGGTCGTGGCGTAAAATGTCAATCACCTCTTTTTGACAAATAAACTGGTTTTGAAACCTTTCAACCTGCCCTGTTAATTCGCCGGGAATAATACTTAGCAACTGCTCCAAATGACTTTCAAACAGATGAAGTTGCTCTTTGCAGAAGTTAAGCTCATAAATCCAAAGTTTATACTCCAGGTGCAGACTCTTTATTGACACGGTGGGAGTTGTCAGCGGTATCATGATGCTCTTTTTTGTAAAGCAACCAGATAAAGCCGCTGCACGGGATGACTTTATTAATCATAAACGCTGATTCTTTTCAGCAAAATCATCAGATGATTAGATTATATTCCGAAGACAATCAAATTATTGTTTTTCCGACAGCTGTTTAAAATGGCTACGCCGTTACCGACTGTTTTTTAGGTTCTGCTATTTTTTCAACAAGCCACAGAAATTCTTTTATAAATATGTCTACCGCTTTTGCAAACGACGGATCAATCAAATTGCCGTCTGGGTCGAATTTTTTATCGACTTGTGGTGTGACAAGCATGTAAGGAGAGCCGATGCCAAACATTGCGAAAATATATTGTTGTAGATGCATGGCTGCTCTTACGCCGCCCAATCCTCCCGGCGATGCCGTTGCAATGGCAAAAGCTTTGTGATGTTGTTTCGGAAAATGATCAATCAGGTTTTTCAAACATGCGGAATAGCTGCCGTTGTACTCGGGGCTTACAAGGATAAAAGCGCTGGCAGCAAACATTCTTTTTGCCAGCTCTTTGTGTTGCGGCGGAGCAGATTCCACACTCGTGAATACCTCATCCAACTGGGGTAAAAAATGATCCCGCACATCGATAATGCCTGCCTCGTAATCTTTCTCTACAAGTATCCTTTGCAGATGTAAAGCAACTCTGTAGGTTACACTTTCCTCCCGCGGGCTGCCGGAAATAATTTCTATTCTCATGCTTCTGATTTCCGCTAGAAACATCAAAAAACCCGCCAGACGAACATTGCGATACTTAGCTGGAACTTTTTCTCAGTCGCATATTAATCAGCTCCACTACTAGGCTGAATGCTATGGCAGTGTACACATAATTTTTGTTGATGTGGTAGTGAAATCCTTCTGCCACCAACAACATACCGATCATGATCAGGAATGCAAGCGCCAAAATTTGCAGCGTCGGATGTTTATTAATGAAGTTGCTGATAAACCCTGAAAACAAAATCATGATGGTCATGGAAATAACAACCGCAGTAATCATCACCCACAATTGATCTACGAGACCAACAGCAGTTAAAATAGAGTCGAATGAAAAAACAGCATCCACCAACACTATCTGCAAAATCACTGCGCTAAATACCGCAGGTGCTTTTTTCACGTCTGTCGCTTTTACAGATTCGAATTTGTGATGTATTTCTAGCGTGCTCTTAAAAATCAGGAACAAACCCCCTGCAAAAAGGATAATATCTTTCCAACTCACATCAATAACGTCGCCGCTGACTTTAAATGGTAACGTGAACAGTGGTTTCGTTAAACCGATCAACCATGTAATTCCAAAAAGCAAAATGATACGGAATATCATTGCCAGCAACAGCCCGATTGTTCTCGCTTTTCGTTGTTTTTCAACAGCTAATTTGTTAGAAACAATAGAAATGAAGATTATGTTATCAACTCCTAAAATGATTTCAAGTAACGTGAGTGTTAGCAATGCAGTAATCATTGCCGGATCTGCAATATTAATGTCCGCTATTAGTGTCATGAATATTCTGTTATTTTAATCTGGTCAAAAACTCCTCAAAAATAAGGTTATGGTAACTCGCCGTCGATTTTTACAGGCAACCGGATTAACGTCTGCTTCTTTGCTGTTTCGCGAAAGCTTTGCACTTGGCGCTGGAGCTAAAAATAATCCAGTCGTCATTTCTACATGGGCGCCAAATGTTAAAGCAAATGCCGAAGCGTGGAAGCTATTAGGAAACGGTGGTAAAGCAATTGACGCAGTGGAAGCTGGCGTGCAAATTCCTGAAGCCGATCCGAGTGATATGAGTGTGGGCTACGGAGGCTTACCCGATCGCGATGGAAAAGTGACGCTTGATGCTTGCATCATGGATGAAAAAGGAAATTGTGGTGCTGTCATGTTTTTGGAAGGCATCAAGCATCCGATAAAAGTTGCCCGGCTGGTGATGGAAAAAACACCGCACGTGCAGCTTGCAGGCGAGGGTGCTTTGCAGTTTGCATTAGCAAACGGATTTCAGGTTGAAAATTTACTCACACCGGAAGCTGAAAAAGTTTGGAAGGATTGGTTAAAAAACAGCAATTACGATCCGAAGCAATCTATTGACGTCTTAGAGCAGCAACAAAAGAAAATAAAAGGGCAGCAGGATAATCATGACACCATTGGAATGATTGCGATAGATGCAAATGGCGATCTGAGTGGCGCCTGCACGACGAGCGGAATGGCTTTCAAATTAAGAGGCAGAGTGGGCGACTCGCCAATTATCGGCGCGGGGTTGTATGTGGACAATGAAGTGGGAGCTGCCACCTCGACAGGGGTCGGTGAAGAAGTAATTCGCATTTGTGGCTCACACACTGTAGTGGAATTGATGCGGCAGGGGATGAAGCCCGAAACGGCATGCCGAAAAGCAGTGGAACGAATAATTCGCATGCGCGGAAGTAAAGCGAAAGACCTGCAAATTGGCTTCATTGCACTCAGCAAAAAAGGTGAATACGGCGCCTATGCCATGCAGAAAGGTTTTACATATGCGGTACAAACAAAAAATGGCAGCAAAGTGTTTGATGGCAAAAGCTTGTATTCTTAGTGCGTGAATTAATCGTTCACAGGTTTAAATTTTTTCTCACACTTTATAATTTTTTAATCTTCTCCATTGGGCTACATAATTGAAATAGCAACGAACGATTTCACAACGACTGCTTCGGCAGTTGATGGTGGTGCAGATCGCATTGAATTGTGCGCAGCACTCACGGATGGTGGAACAACTCCGTCATTCGCCACAATTAAAAAATGCCGTGAAGCTTTTGGTGTGCAGCTTTTCCCAATCATTCGTTCACGGGGCGGTGATTTCTTGTATAACGACGAGGAGTTTGAGATAATGACGGAAGACGTCCGAATGTGTAAGCAACTTGGGTGCGACGGTGTAGTGATTGGTATGTTGAAGAAAAACGGAAGCATTGATGTAAAGAGAACTGCGGCACTCATCAACGCGGCTTATCCGATGGAAGTAACGTTTCACCGTGCATTCGACAGATGCAAAGAGCCGTTCGGGGCTCTGGAGCAATTAACGGAACTGGGCTGCACCCGCATTTTAACTTCAGGACAAAAGCCAACTGCACCAGAAGGCACGCCGCTGATTGCCGAACTCGTTCGTGCTGCAGATGAACGAATCGTGATTATGCCGGGCAGTGGAGTCCGAACGGAAAATATAAGAGAGCTTGCAGAGCATACCGGAGCGGTGGAATTTCACTCATCTCTCCGAACGAAAAAAAAGAGTAAAATGCAATTCATTCACCCGTCGTTTGATCAAGCAGATTATATGAACCCTGCCATTGATGCCGAAGAAGTAAGAGCTTTGCGAACCGCACTCACTTCAAAACCATGAATATTCGTGAACAGCTATTAGAAGAACATTCAAAAATAAATGCACTGAAGGTTGCACATTATGCATGTGTCTCAGAAAATAATTTCAAAGAGCTAATAAAGTGTTTTACCTCGGACAACTATGTGCTTGCGCAGCGTGCCGCATGGAGTGTGAGCTGGGCTGCGGCTGAAAAACCCGAAATGGTTTATCCACATATTAAAGCGCTGGTTGCGGTGTTGAAGAAAAAGAACGTACATCCTGCTGTAGTTAGAAACAGCGTGAGAGTACTGCTGCAATTAGACATTCCTCAAAAGTATCATGGCGAGGTAATGAATGCGTGTTTTCAGTTTTTAGAAACGGCCACCACACCTGTTGCAATAAAAGTTTTTTCGTTAACAACACTTCTTCACCTCTCAGAACACTACCCTGAAATCAAACATGAATTAAAGTTGGTGATTGACGAAAACCTGCCAAACGAAACGGCTGCCTTTGCCGCAAGAGCAAAAAAGGTGCTACCAAAATTGTGACTATGTCAAAACTATCTTTTCTGCTGCTCTTTGTAATTATTCATTGTTCTTTATTTGCCCAACGCGACTACAGTTCTCTTGTAAATCCCTTTATCGGAACAGGTGGTCATGGGCATACCTTTCCCGGAGCATCCATGCCGTTTGGAATGATGCAGCTAAGTCCCGACACACGTGGAGCTGATTGGGATGGGAGCAGCGGCTATCATTATAGCGACAGTGTTATTTATGGATTTTCGCATACCCATCTCAGTGGCACGGGCATTCCCGATTACTGCGATGTACTGATGATGCCTTTTACAGGCGAAGTGCAATGGAACGGCAAAGATTACCGGTCAGAATTTTCTCACAAAAACGAAAAAGCGACACCCGGGCATTATGAAGTGCTTCTTGATAAAAATAAAATTAAAGCGCAGCTCACCACCTCTTACAGGAGTGGCATGCACCAATATACCTTTCCTTCTTCTGCAAAAGATGGCAGCATCTTAATCGATTTGAAATGGCGGGATGAAGTGCTCGAGTCTTCCATTGAAAAGGTGAGCAGCACGGAGTTGCGTGGACTGCGAAGAAGCAGATCGTGGGCACAAAATCAATACTTGTATTTCTATATTCAGTTTGATCAACCGATTACGAAGTTCGTTATCTCTAACAATGGCAACGCTTCTGAAGTTGATTCAGCGAGAGGAAAAGACATCAAAGCGTTTGTGCGGTTTAACTTGCCTGCCGGCAAGGTAGTGAAAGTGAAAGTGGGCATATCCGGCGTCAGTGCCGATGGCGCAAAAAACAATTTGTCAGCCGAAATACCCCACTGGAATTTTGAACAAGTCAAGAATGAAGCAAAGGAATCGTGGAATAAAGAGTTGTCGAAAATAGACGTAAAGGGAGGAACCAAAGATCAACAAACAATTTTTTACACGGCATTATACCACACCTTTCTTGTCCCAAATATTTACACCGATGTTGACGGACAATATCGCGGCTCTGATCTGAAAATTCACAATGCCGAAGGCTTCACCAACTACACCGTTTTTTCTCTTTGGGACACGTACAGAGCGTATCATCCACTCATGACAATCCTGAATCAGAAAAGAACAACAGATTGGATCAATACCTTTTTACATCAATACAAAAACGGTGGCATGCTGCCGGTTTGGGAGCTAAGCGGCAACGAAACTTTTTGCATGATCGGCTATCATTCTGTTTCGGTGATAACAGATGCGTATCAGAAGGGCATCCGCGGATTTGATGCAAAGCTTGCACTCGAGGCAATGCAGTCATATGCAGAAAGCAGTCGCTTTGGCTTGGCTGATTACATAAAATATGGATACCTCAGCAACGACAAAGAGCACGAATCTGTTTCGAAAACTTTGGAGTATGCGTACGATGATTGGTGCATTGCGCAATTTGCAAGAATGATTGGTGTTGATTCTATTTATGAGAAGTATTCGGAAAGAGCACAATACTTCAAAAACGTTTTTGATCCGCAAACAAAAAAGATGCGTGGAAAAATGCAGGCGATGTGGCATTCACCTTTCGATCCAAAAGAGATCAATAATTTCTTCACCGAAGGCAATTCATGGCAATACAGTTTTGCGGCGCCACAAGATGTTTCGGGAATGGTTCAACTTTATGGCGGTGAAGAAGCATTTTCAAAACAACTGAATGATCTGTTTACCACTACATCGAAAACAACCGGAAGAGATCAGGCGGACGTAACAGGATTAATCGGTCAGTATGCCCACGGCAACGAACCGAGTCATCATATGGCGTATTTGTTTAGTTATGTGAAGCAACCCTGGCGCACTCAGGAATTGATCCACCGGATTTGCAATGACTTTTATGAAAACGCACCTGACGGCTTAATTGGGAATGAAGACTGTGGACAGATGAGCGCATGGTATGTATTGAGTGCACTCGGTTTCTACCCGGTCTGTCCGGGCAACGGCGAGTACGTTTTAGGCACACCTATCTTCGACACCGTCACAGTGATGCTTGAGAACGGAAAGACGTTTGTTATCACTGCAACGGAAGGACAAAAACGAAAAGGTTTTTACGTTCAAAGTGTAAGGTTAAACGGCAGGACTTCAACTGCTTCGTCGTTGCAGCATGAGGATATTATCAAAGGTGGGACACTCAATTTTGCATTAGGCGCACAGCCATCCAAAAGGTGGGGAACATACAAGATACCTGTTTCAAAAATATCTGAAAACGTGATTGTTCCGGTGCCATACGTCGACGTGAAAACGAATAAATTTAAAGATGTAGCAACTGTCTCGATCAAAACGATTGTTCCAGGGCACAGCATCTACTATTCCGCCGACAGCGGCGATGCAAAAATTTTCTCCCGTTTTATTCTTTATCAAAAACCATTTGAAATACGCCAGAATGCCAACATTAAAGCGTATTCTGTTTTCAATGGAAAGCAGAGTAAAACGGTTGAGCAAAAATTTTTCAAGCTTCCTTCTGATATTTCCATCACCGTGGAATCAAAAGTTCATCCGATGTATACTGCGGGTGGCGACGAGGCGCTGATAGATGGGATTTATGGAACAACCAATTGGAGAGCAGGAGAGTGGCAAAGCTACTTCGATAAAAATTTTGAAGCTGTGGTTGACTTACGAAAAGTGAAACATGTTTCCTACGTAGGAATACATGTTTTGCAGGATGTGAGCCCATGGATACTGTTTCCAAAAGAGGTGATTTTTTATAGCAGCAGCGATGGAAAAGACTTCAGCGAAATGGCGCGGGTACAAAATCACGCAGAGCAAAAGCTCGACGGACCTCACGTACAGGCTTTGGGAACAGCCGTAAACCA
>JAEZJD010000028.1 GCA_023436425.1 Bacteroidota bacterium
AACCCGCATCATACTCTTGCTTTTCCCGAAAGTGCGTAACCCGGTTCTGTGAATCTATTTCGACGATTCCATAGCGGCTAAAGTGTTTCATAGGCTTGAGTGCCAGTGTGCATTCTGCTTTCTTTGATTTGTGAACAGACGCCAGTTCGCGGAGATTAGTTCTGAATAGCGTGTCGCCATTTGCCACTATCACATCTTCAGAGGTTGTTTTTTGCAATGCTAAATGAATTGCGCCACCCGTTCCCAATGGTTCTTGCTCAACAACAATGTCAAAATTGAGCGTTGGGTAACTCTCTTTTAAAAACGTTTCGATTATTTCGGCTTTATACCCAAGAGAAAAAATTATTTTTTCGATGCCTTGCATTCGCAAATGATCGATGACGAAAGAGAGAAACGGTTTTCCCGCTACGGTTGCCATAGCCTTTGGTAAGTCAGGCACAGCCTCACGCAGCCGGGTTCCCAAACCGCCTGCGAGAATAATAGCTTCTTTAATCATTTTGTGAAAAGAATTTCTCCTCTACCAACTGGCAGATGATATGGCCAATCATTATGTGACTTTCTTGTATGCGGGGCGTGTCCGTTGAGGGAACAGCTATCAAATAATCGCTGAGGCTTTTCAGAAGACCACCAGTCATTCCCGTTAGTGCAACAGTGGTCATTCCTTTTTCTCTGGATACCTCAAAAGCTTTTACAATGTTTGCAGAATTGCCGGACGTGGAAAGTCCAACCAATACGTCGCCCTTGCTGCCAATGCCTTCAATCAATCTTGCATAGATTACATCGAAACTATAGTCGTTTGCCACTGCTGTGAGATAAGATGTATTACAATGCAGAGCCTCGGACGCCAGGGCTTTGCGATCCGTATAAAAGCGACCAGAAAGTTCCGCAGCAAGGTGCTGTGCGTCGGCGGCGCTACCGCCATTACCGCAGAAGTAAACTCTCTTTTCGCTCCGAAGGGCATCTACAATTTTGTCGGCGACAGACGATATCGTCGCAATCAGTTCGCCACTTTCAAGAATTTGCTGCTTGGTGTCTATTGAACTTTGAACAATCTCTTTTATTTTCTGCATATTCAAAATTAATCTGTGCAGGTGAAGGTCTAAGCAGTCCAGGTGGTTAACCCATGCTCTACAAACCGGTAACTTCTGTGCACCCCGCCGAACCGTTCGAGACTTTTAATCACTTTATATTTCGTGGTTCCCGGACAATAAAATATCATAAAGCCACCGCCTCCCGCACCGGAAATTTTACCGCCTGTGGCACCGGCCGCTTTTGCCGTTTCGTAAATCTCCTGCATGAGAGAGTTGTTGATACCTTCAGCCATTTTGATTTTTTGCTGATACCCGAAATCTAAAATTGCACCGAATTCGTTTAAACGTCCCCTTAGCAACGCCTCCTTCATCATTTGTGCCTGTTGCTTCAATTGGTGCATTGCTTCAATCGGTGCTTCTTTTTTAGAAACGACATTTTTAGATTGCTGCTCAATGATTTTAGCAGACTCGCGACTTGTAGATGTGTAGTATAACACAAGATTGTTTTCCAATTCAAACAGATACTGTTGTTTGATGCGCAACGGATTTACAATCACCTTGTCTTCTTCATAAAACTCCATAAAGTTTACGCCGCCGAAAGTGGCTGCATACTGATCTTGCCTGCCGCCGGCGAGCTTTAAATAGTTCCTTTCAATTTCGTAAGCGTAATGTGCAATGTCGTACTCGCCTAAAGGCAAACGCATCATTTCAGCAAAAGCACCGATGATCGCGACGACGAGTGTGGAGGAAGTGCCCAAGCCCGATCCGGCAGGTGCATCAACAAAAGTCGATAACTTAAAACCGGTTGAAACAGCTCCGTAATCCGCAACGATTTTGTTATACACACCTTTCAATAAATCGAGGCTGCCATTTAATGGTAATTGGTCGGCAAGGTGGAGAACCTCAAGCTCACTTCTGTCATTCGTTTCGATCATAATCTTCGCTTCACCTATGGGTTCGATCGTTGCATTTGCGTAAAGTGAAATTGTTGCGTTCAGAATGGCTCCGCCGTAAATATCCGCATACGGACTTACGTCGGTGCCACCGCCGGCAAGACCAATCCGCAAAGGAGCTTTACTACGATAAATCATACTTATGGAAGTAAAGGATCGGGTGAAAATGAATTGCAAACATAGCCGAATCTAAGGTTTGTCCGTTTGCGCCAGGTTCAGAATAGCTGTTGTGAGATTGCTCCACGAATATTTCTTCTTTTCTTCCCTCAGGTGTGGGATGAAGAACTCTTCACCGGTTTGATAAAAATTTAAAATCGCATCTGCAATTGATCGAGGATTGGGTTCACACACGAGTCCTGATTGTTGATGCGGAACTAACGACGGCAGACCACCGACATTCGTTACAATCATTGGTTTTTCAAAATGGTAGGCGAGGGGCGTCACGCCGCTTTGCGTGGCATTTCTATAAGGCTGTACTACACAATCTGCAGCACATAAATAGTTCCGCACCTCACTATCAGGAATAAAGTTTGTTCTGAGAATTACCTGATCGTGCAGATTCAAATCTTCGATCAATTGCAGATAAGGTTTTTCGTCTTCGTAAAACTCGCCTGCAATTAACAACTGTATTTTTTCCTTTCTAATCCTTTCATCTGCCATCGCGTTCAGCAGCAAATCGAGCCCTTTGTACCGCCTGATGAACCCAAAAAACAACAGAATTTTTTGTTGCTGCGGAACATGCAACTTGTTTCGTGCTTCTTCTTTCGAGATGGCAGTGCCAAAGTTGTCGTACAAAGGATGCTGAGTCAGTTGAACAGGTTTTTTTTCTTCAAACTGTCGCAAATCACTTAAAACTTTTTCACTCATTGTGATGAAGGCATCGCAGCTGTTGAGAAAATATTTAGTGAATGCCTCGTCGCCGGGGCGGTGCTCGTGTGGAATCACATTATCGGCAATACAGATAATTTTCGTGTGTCTATTTCTTTTTGCAATTCTTAAAATTGTTCCTAAAGCAGGTCCCATAAAGGGTAGCCAGTATCTCACCACAATTATATCGGGCTTTTGTCGGCGCAGTGCGCTACCAGCTTTGATCCAGGTATATGGATTAACAGAATTTATGATTGAACGAATCTTAATATCTTTTGGCGCAGGCTCGGAAGAATACTGCGTTGTTCCGGGAAATAAGAAGGAAGGATATTGAAGGGAGAAAGAAATGATTTCACAATCGTGCCCTTCATCAAGAAACTGCTTTGCAAGACGTTGATTAAATGTTGCCAGCCCGCCACGAAGCGGATGTGCCGGACCTATGATGACAATGCGCTTCAAAGCCTGATTTTATCTTCAATAAGGTATGAGTTGCGCCCCGGTGCATTTCTGGAAATTAATTCTGAAATAAAACCCGCGAGAAAGAGCTGCATTCCAATAACAAGGCTTATTAATGCAAGGTAAAAAGCAGGTCTGTTGGTTAATGGAAAATCCGGAAGCGCAAACTTTCCGATGATCAAATACACCGTCATAATAAATCCAACCAAAAAGAAAATAGATCCCCACAAACCGAAAAAATGCATCGGTCGCTTAGAAAATTTACCAACAAAAGTTATCGATAGTAAGTCGAGAAATCCATTTACAAATCTTTCCCAACCAAACTTTGTCACACCGTACTTTCTTGGACGATGCTCCACTACTTTTTCGCCAATATTTTTAAAGCCCGCCCATTTTGCAATAACCGGAATGTAACGATGCATCTCACCATAAACTTCAATACTCTTCACTACTTTTCGTTTGTATGATTTGAGTCCACAGTTGAAATCATGAAGGTGGATCTTAGAAATTTGTCGGGTGACTGCATTGAAGAACTTGGAAGGAATGTTCTTTGTGAGGGTATTGTCGTATCGTTTTTTCTTCCACCCACTTACCAAATCGTAACCGCCTTCCACTATCATTTTGCGTAGCTCCGGGATTTCGTCAGGACTATCCTGAAGATCGGCATCCATGGTAATGACAACCTCGCCTTGTGCTGCTTTAAAGCCTTCGTTGAGCGCTGCAGATTTGCCGTAGTTACGTTGAAATTTGATTCCCTTAATGTGTGGATTGCCGCTGCTTAGGTGGTCAATTACTTTCCATGAATCATCTGCGCTTCCATCATCCACCATTATTATTTCGTAGGAAAGGTTTTGCTGATCGCAGACGCGTTTGATCCATTGCGCAAGTTCGGGCAATGATTCTTCTTCGTCCTTCAGTGGAATAATTATGGAAAGGTCTATCACTGCATTGATGATTGTTCGTCAAACGGAGTGTGAGGGTTTTTCTTGGTGATCGCCGCACCCAGCAAAGAACCAATTGCGCCTACAATAGCAAATCCCAACATGGTACCGCCGATCGCCAGCACCCAGAAAAATCTTTGCACCATGGAAATGCCCTGATCAATTTGATCATCTGAAAACTGGTTGTTCTTCTCCATATTTGCCCGCGCTTCTTCTATCGCTTTTTCCTTCAGTTCCGGCGAGACGAAAGAAAGAATGACAACAAAAACGACAAATACCAACGTCATCATTGCAGTTGCCTTGAAACCATACGAAAAGAGTTCACCAAACTGCAAGTGATAATCGTTTGCCTTTCCATACTGATTTACAAAGAACATTAAACCCGCAATAATAATTAGGTAGCTAAGCCATCCCCCGCCAGGGTTGGAGCTACCGCTTACGAACGACATTACGGATGCTACAATAATAAGTAAGCCTGCGAGTATCAGTCCTACTGCTATGTGACTTAAAGGTTTTCCTCTTTCCATTTGTTATAATTGATTCAAAAATACTTTGTCTTTATTAATGATGCCGGCAACTTGTCCATTTAACTCTTGGTTGATAAATGCACTATTCTTTGATTTGGAATGAAACCCAGTAACAGTCCACTTCTTTCCAGGGAAAAAAAGTGAAAATGTTGCTTTGGTATTTAGTTGAATGGATGCATCGTTCAGTTGAAATAATTGTCGTGCATTTGTTGAAAAAAGCTGCACCAGTTTATCCGGCCTTAATTTCGGCACCGCTTTTCTAACGGCAGCGAAAGCTGTTTCCAGCCCGATCATTCCATCTGCTGCATATTCAAACTCTGTTGATTTATGATCTACGTCCTGCGGCATGTGATGGGTAGCAATACAGTCAATAGTACCATCTATCAGTGCTTGTTTCAGCGCCTCTTGATCTTCTTTTGTGCGCAGCGGCGGATTAACCTTGAGGTTTGTGTCGTATTCATTCAATTCTTCATCAGTGAAGGAGAGATGATATGGCGTGACCGAACAACTTACTGCCACCCCTTGCCGTTTTGCATTTCTGATCATTTCCACTGAGCGCTTCGTTGAAATGCCGGTGAAGTGAATTTTCGACCCGGTGTATTTGGCAAGGTCAATGTCCCTGCTTATTGCGATTTCTTCAGCAATTGCAGGCTTTCCTTGTAAGCCGAGTCGGGTGGAACTTATTCCTTCATTCATTAGTCCTGTGGCACTGATTGACCGGTCTTCAGGCAATTGAATGATGATCTTATCTATCGCTTTCACGTACTGCAGCGCCTTTAACAGAATTCCGGACGATTGCACGGGCTTTGTTCCGTCCGAGAATGCTACTGCACCGCTTTGATGCATGTCGTACATTTCAGCAAGCTCTTTTCCCTCTACGTTTTTTGTGATAGCTCCAATCGGATGGATATCGATCAGAAGATTTTGGCTACTGTTTACGAGATACTCAATCCCACCTTTTGTGTGCACTGACGGATTGGTGTTGGGCACGAGAAGAACATCGGTATAACCGCCTGCTGCTGCAGCGGCTGCGCCGGTATTCAACGTTTCTTTGTATTCGAAACCCGGATCGCAAAAATTGGAAAAAACGTCAACCCATCCGGGAGAAACGCAGCAATCTTGCAATGCAATTACTTTATCGGCAGAGCGGTCAATACTGCCAATTTCTGCAACGAAACCATTTTGAATTAAAATGTCAGTTGTTTGTTGATGAAATGGAGAAGAAGGATCGATAATTAAAACGCTGCGGAGTAGAATATCCATTAAAACGCGAAGATAAACTGAAGAAATTATCTAAAAAACTCGTATTTACAAGTCGTTCTTTTCAGCTTCAATCTTCTCCTTCTCTATTCTTCGAAAGATGCGGTCCCACCTTTTTTGCCACACTACACCCACATGTTCAGTCGGCACTTCATCGCCGAGCAATTTTCCCCAGGGCTTCAGTTCATCGATTCGATCGCAGATAATTTTTGTAACGGCAATAAAAGGGATCGCCAGGAACATTCCTGAAACCCCCCAAAGCAAACCTCCGAGCAACACAACCAGAACAGAAATGAGCGCATTAATCTGAACTTTGGAAGAAACAATCCGCGGCACAAGAAAATTGTTGTCCACGAATTGAATGAGCGAATACGCTGCCACAATCAGCAGAATATCCGAATAGGGACTGCCTGATATCAACACCATAAGCACCGGCAAAGCAATCGCGATAATGCCACCGATATAGGGTAGAATATTCAGGATGCCTCCTATGATCCCAATAACAATTGCATTGGGCACACCAATTAGAATGAGCGCAACACTGTTTGCTGTGCAAACAATCGCGGTTTCAATCATCAACCCCACCATAAAACTTTGTATAGCTCTCTTTATCTGCGCCAAAATTTCGGCAACACGCAGCGAATGTTTTTCGGAAAATACCTGGAACAAGAAATCAAGTACCAGTGGTTTATAGTACAACAGCAAAAAAATATAAATCGGCAACAGCACCAGCACTCCCAACATCGCGATCACCGTACTTACAGTATTTGTGATGAGATCGGGATTTGTAGGAGTAATTGTTTTTTTGAGTGAATTCACATTTTGCGCTATTTCCTGTCCCATTTGGCGGCGCACCCACCATTGCAGTTGATCCACGAGGTGGAAAAGTTTTGCCTTAATGAGCGGAATATCATTGGCAAAACTCGCTATGCGTGTCGATAGAAAATAGACGAGCAAGGCTACTGCAACTACAGCAATCAGTAGTGTAAGGCAAAGAGCGAGTATCCTATTCATTTTCGCATCAAGCCAAACGAAAAGCGGGTTAAGCAAAACAGCAAACAAGGCTGCAAAAGCGAATGGAATTAATACGGATGAAAGCTCAAATAGAATAAAGAACATGGCGACCAATCCCAGAAGAACTACGGTAGCTTTTACATAAAACGGATACTCTTTTACCTGATTCTGCGACTCCATAAGCTTTACGATAAACGAAAGCGGAAATTAATATATCTCCGTCAGAGTAGGCGATGGAATGATGCCAGTGTTTATTTTTGCATTTTCGGGATGTAGCGCAGCCCGGTAGCGC
>JAEZJD010000071.1 GCA_023436425.1 Bacteroidota bacterium
AAGCTGCGCTGCGGCTAACACCTGGAATCATTGCCAAAACCTGCCAAAAGCCAATGATCAAAGATTTTTTATAGGAAAGGTTTTCGTCTATTTCGACCATCTCCGAGTTGGTTACTTCCACACCAAGAATATCTGAAGATGCCTTCGTCGGCTGCTTAAACCATTTGTCAATAAACAGCAAAACGACCCCGCCCAGCAACAGGCTTACAGCCACTGTGAGGGGACTTTCCAGGAGTGCCTCAATTGCATCGTTGAATGCGAAGCCAAGTACCAGGGCAGGGATGACACCAACAATGAGTTTGGCATAAAACTGCCATCGTGTAAAGTCGAAAAACTTTTTCCAGTATAAAACAACAACCGCCAGAATGGCTCCGAGCTGAATGGCTACAGTGAACAGCTTTACAAAATCGCCTTTGGTTTGCAGGAAACTTTCAGCAATGATCATGTGACCGGTAGAAGAAATCGGAAGAAATTCGGTAATACCTTCTACAATGGCAATGATGATTGCTTCGATGATCGTCACAGCAGTTAAACGCTTTCTTTAGGTTCGCGAAAGATGGCAACAATCTCAATGATGAATCCCGCAAGAATAAGAATAGGAGCAACAGTAATGCGAATGGTGCCATAAACATTCTTTGCGTCGAAAACGTTAGGGTCTTTGCTTCCACCTCCTGCCATCAACAAAAAGCCTACAATCATCACACCCAAACCGATTAGCATCCATTTATAATTTTCTTTTCCGAAAAATGGAATTGTTTGTTCTGTCCGTCGCGTGGTCGCAGTTCTTGCTTGCACGGGTTTAGTGGTGCCGGTTGCTTGTTTTAGCTTCTCAGAAGGTCGTTGTGACTTCATTGCTATTGATTAAGTGGAGCAAAATAAGTGAAAGTTTTCAACCGCACTTCTCGCTAAGCAGATTTTAAAGTTTTGTTGCTGCGAACACCAAGAAAACGCGAGCCGGTAGTTGAATATTTAAGTCATCAGTACAGTTCATCCAGCTTCATTCTTAAGTATTTGAGCACACTTCTATAGGTGCTGAAAAGAGTAATGGAAATACCGATGATGAGCAAACCAACAAAAAGAAATATCAACAGACGTGTGTCGTTCAGCACTGCAAGGTCGGGCCAATAGCTTTGCGCCGTTTTAATAACAATGTAGACCAGTATAATGGCAATGGCAGCACTAATGGCGCCGTTCACAATAGCGCGAACATTTAAGGGTTTGGCAATGAACCATCGCGTAGCTCCCACCATTTGCATTGTTTTAATTAGAAAGCGATTGCTGAACATAGCCAACCGAATAGTGTTGTCAATCAGGAAGATTACTGAAACAGCAATAATGACAGCGACAATAAGCAATCCCAAACTGATTCGCTGAATGTTTTGGTTCAGGTTAGTAACGACGGCTTCAGGGTACTGCACTTCCGACACATATACATTCTGTTTCAATTCAGCTTCAATCTTTTTCAAACTGTCCACATGCACATAATTCTTTTTCAGGTGAAAGTTCACGCTGTTGGGTAGCGGATTATAATCAAGTACCTTCCCCCAATCTTCGTTATTATTTTCAAGATATTTTTTTCTTGCTGCTTCCTTGTTCACAAACTCGTAGCTCTTCACGTACGGTTTGGATGCAATTTGTTCCATCAGCGCAGTACTGTCTTTGCGGTTAATATCACCTCGCAAAAAAGCTCTCACCTCCACATTTTCGCGGAAGTAATCACCCAGCCTGTTTGCGTTAATGATCATCCAGCCGACCAGTCCCAGTAAAAACAGAACAAGAGTAACACCAACAATGGACATTATGTAAGAAGGTTTCCCGCGGCGTGCAGCTCCTTTGCCGAATTGAGCCATTCTATAAGATTTTGGGTTGCAACAAAAATAAAGGTTTGAATTTTAGCATTCAATCAGGCAGCTCAGTTTTGCAAATTTTCCACTGATGAAACATTAAATTTGCCCTTCCCTAACGATTGGTTGCAATTGAATATTGCCATTGACTAAATTGACAATGGCGGCTTAGCAAATAATTATGATGATGTGAGCTGCAGTAGCCCGGTGGATCGTCCCTTGCGACGCTCCGTTCATGTGCTGTAATTTCTTATCATCTTTTTCCCTTTACACATGGAGTATAATTTTAGGCAAATAGAAAAAAAGTGGCAGCAACAATGGGTTGAAGACAAAGTTTATCAGGTGCCTAATCAATCTGATAAGCCAAAGTATTACGTGCTTGACATGTTTCCGTACCCGAGCGGTGCCGGGCTGCACGTGGGACACCCATTAGGCTACATTGCTTCAGACATTTTTGCGCGGTATAAACGCCTGAAAGGTTATAACGTGCTGCATCCGATGGGTTACGATGCCTTTGGACTTCCGGCGGAGCAATATGCTATCGAACATGGTGTGCATCCTGCCATCAGCACTGCAAAGAATATTGCCACTTTTCGCAGCCAGCTCGATAAAATTGGTTTTTGTTTCGATTGGAGCAGGGAGGTTAATACATCCAATCCAAAATATTATAAATGGACACAGTGGATTTTTCTGCAGCTGTTCAATAGCTGGTACAATCGGAAAAGTGACAGAGCTGAAAGTATTGAAACACTTGAAAGGATATTGAAACAAGAAGGAAACGTAAATCATCCTATTCCGAACGAGCAGTTCACGATTCCCGGCGTTGCTTCGCGAACGTTCTCGGCATCCGAGTGGAAATCGTTTGATGAGAGAACGCAGCAAACAGTTTTGATGGAATATCGCATTGCTTATTGCGGGTACGGGGAAGTAAATTGGTGCGAAGCATTGGGAACCGTTTTGGCAAACGATGAAGTGGTAAACGGCGTTAGTGAACGCGGCGGATTTCCTGTGGAGAAAAAAAGGTTGCGTCAATGGTATCTACGTATTACTGAATACGCTGATCGTTTGCTGCAAGGATTGCAAACGGTGGACTTCAGCGATGCCATGAAGGACATGCAAAGCAACTGGATTGGTAAATCTTCCGGCGCCGAAATTACGTTCGAAGTCGAAGACTCACCATTTGAGTTCGACGTCTACACTACCCGTCCTGACACCATTTTTGGTGTCGATTTTATGGTGCTTGCTCCCGAACACGAACTGGTGGAAAAGATTACAACTAATGCGCAAAGGGCGGCGGTTGAAAATTATATCGCGTATGTAAAAAGCCGAAGTGAACGTGAACGGATGGCTGAAAAAAAGATCAGCGGTGTGTTTACAGGTGCGTTTGCCATCAACCCTTTCAATCAAAGCCAAATTCCCATCTGGATTTCAGAATATGTGTTGGCAGGCTATGGCACAGGCGCCATTATGGCCGTGCCTAGTGGCGATGAAAGAGATCACAAGTTCGCGAAGCAATTTAATCTTCCTATCACCAATATTTTGGGCGACGCTTACAACGGCGAAGAAGCAAATCCCACAAAAGACGCTGTGCTAAGCAACAGCGGGTTCCTGGATGGAATGATAATGCGGAATGCCACCGATGTTGTAATAAGCAAGCTCGAAGAGATGGGGACTGGCAAACGAAAAGTCAACTACAAAATGCGTGATGCGGCGTTTAGCCGTCAGCGTTATTGGGGCGAACCATTTCCGATTAAATGGATTGACGGAGTTGCATATCCGTTAAATGACAGCGAACTGCCGCTGGAGTTACCACACGTAGACAGCTATAAGCCCGGACCCGAAGGCGAAGGTCCGTTGGCGAACATTCCGGAATGGACGGAACAGCATTTAGAAACGAACACAATGCCAGGTTATGCCGGCAGCAGCTGGTATTTTCTCCGCTACATGGATCCGCATAATGACCACGAGTTCTGCGACAAAAAGTTTTCGAATTACTGGAACCAGGTTGACTTGTACGTTGGCGGAACAGAACACGCCGTTGGACATTTATTGTACAGCCGTATGTGGACGAAGTGTTTGTATGATCTTGGGTTGATCAACTTCGACGAGCCATATAAAAAGTTGTTGAATCAAGGGATGATACAAGGGAGTTCCAGGTTTGTTTATCGCGTCAGAGGAACTAACACATACGTTTCTGCCGGACTGAAGGATCAGTACGACACCGATGAACTCCGGGTGGATGTAAACATCGTTGATGGAGCTGAGTTGGAGATTGAATCTTTTCGACAACTACGTCCGGAATATACAGATGCTGAGTTCATTTTGGAAAATGGTAAATACATCTGCGGCACCGAAGTCGAAAAGATGTCCAAATCGAAATTCAACACGGTAAATCCTGATCAGATAGTGGAACGATTTGGCGCAGACACTTTCCGCATGTACGAAATGTTTTTAGGTCCTATTGAACAAAGTAAACCTTGGGACACAAAAGGCATTGAGGGTGTGCATCGGTTTTTGAAAAAGTTGTGGCGGCTTTTTTTCGATGAGCAAAAAGGTAAAATTGTTGAAAACGAAAAAGCATCGGCTCAGGAGCTGAAAATTCTGCACCGCACCATAAAAAAAATAGAAGACGACACGGAGAGAATTTCATTCAATACTGCAATCAGTGCAAT